>DAIUET010000030.1:6135-15646 GCA_036845045.1 Gemmatimonadaceae bacterium
CGACCGAGGGCATCCAGCGCGTCGAGGAGCTGGGGATCGTCGACATCGACGCGCTTGCCGAGTATGTCCGGCGCAACTCACCCGTCCGGCCCCCGCGTGATGCACGCGTCATCCTGCGCACTCCGTGAGTGAGTCTAATGAGTGAGTCGGAATCCGAGTCGATACGGGCGTACGTGAACGGGCACGGAGTTGACGTGCCGGCCGCGGCGAGCGCGATCGATGCCGTACGCGCCTGGGACGCCGCGGCCGCCGACCAGGTGATGTCGGGGGAACGGGCGCTTACCGACAGCCGTGGGCTCCCCCTCGACCCGTCGTCGATGCTCCAGGCGGGCAGCATCGTGCGCATCGTCTCGGGCCGCCGGCGCGAATGACCGTCATCACCCGCTCGCTGCTGGAGCGACTCCCGAAGGCTGAATTGCACTGTCACCTCGACGGATCGGTCCGTCCGGCGACCCTGCTCGAACTGGGTCGTGAGTACGGCGTCGCCATGCCGCGCGACGATGCCGAGGCGCTCCGCGACTACATGATCGTGCACGACGCGTTGAGCCTCGAGGATTACCTGGCACGCTTCTCGACCACGCTCTCGGTCATGCAGACCGCCGAGTCGCTGGAGCGGATCGCCTACGAGCTGGCCGAGGATGCCGCCCGGGAAGGCGTGTGGTACCTGGAGACGCGGTTCGCGCCCAACCTCAACACGCGCGGCGGCCTCACCGCGGCGCAGGCGCTGGAAGCGGCCTTACAGGGACTGTCGCGGGCAGAGCGGGAATTCGGGATCGTGGCGCGGGTTCTGGTGTGCGCGCTCCGCACGTTGCCGCCTTCCTCGTCGCTCGCGATGGCCCGCCTCGCGGTGGATTTCCATGGGCTCGGCGTGGTGGGGTTCGATCTCGCGGGCGCGGAGTTCGGTAATCCAGCGTCGGCACATGCCGCGGCATTCGCATTGGCCCGGGAGCATGACCTCCCCTGCACCTGCCACGCCGGCGAGGGCGATGGTCCTGACTCCGTTCGCGATGCCGTACATCGTTGCGGCGCCAGCCGCATCGGGCACGGCACGCACCTGATACAGGATGCGGAGCTGACCCAGTTCGTGAATGACCGCCGGATCACGGTCGAGATCTGCCTGACGAGTAACGTGCAGACGCGCGCCGTGGCCGCTCTGGAGGAACACCCGTTGCCGGACTACCTGCGCCGCGGCCTCAACGTGATGCTCAACACCGATAACCGGCTCATGAGCGGCACGACACTTACCGACGAATACGACCTGGCATCGCGCGTCCTGGGACTCGGCCTTGACGACCTGGCGCGCATGGCCATGAACGGCTTCGAGAGCGCGTTCCTGCCGTGGAACGAACGCCAGGCACTCATGGACCGGGCGCGCAGGTCGATCGACGCGTTGCGGGGGAGCGCCGCATGAACGAGGTGACGCGCACGGATCTCCCTTCGGCGCACGAGGTGGCCAGCCAGGTCCGCGATGCCCTGGCCGTCAACAAACCCGCCGTCGGGCTGGTGCTCGGGTCGGGACTGGGCGAGCTGACGAAGCGGATCGAGGACCAGCGGTTCGTCCCCTACGCGGATCTCCCGGGGTTCGCCGTGCCGACCATACCCGGGCACCTGGGTCGCCTGATTTCCGGAACGCTGGCGGGGAAGCACGTCCTGGCGCTGGCGGGCCGCTTCCACGTCTACGAGGGACATTCGGCCGCCAATACGGCGTTCCCGGTGCGCGTGCTTCATGCGTTAGGCGCGCCAATCCTCCTGCTGTCGAATGCGGCGGGCGGGATCCGGCGGTCGTTGAAGCCGGGGGACCTGATGATCATCCGCGACCACGTGAACCTCACCTGGCGCAACCCGCTCATCGGGCCCATCGTCCCCGGCGATGAGCGCTTTCCGGACATGTCGGATCCGTGGGACCCGGCGTTGCGCCAGTTGCTGGCGGAGAGCGCGGGCGCGGCCGGCGTGCCGGTCACCGAAGGGGTGTACTTCGGGTTGACCGGCCCGAGCTACGAGACGCCCGCCGAGGTGCGGATGATGGAGCGCCTCGGTGCCGATGCCGTGGGGATGTCGACTGTGCACGAGGTGATCGTGGCGCGAGCCATCGGCATGCGCGTCGCGGGCATGAGCTGCATAACGAACCTGGCGGCGGGGCTGAGCGACCACGCGATCTCGCACGACGACGTCCTGGAAGTCACCAAGGCTGCCGGGGAGAGGTTCGAGCAGGTGGCGCTCGAGTTCGTCCGCCGGTTATGAGGAAGTCTCACATCCCACATCTCATCTCCCACATCCACTCGCGGTCAACACCCTGACGTGAGACTTCTTTCGTTAGCCAGGGATCTCAAGCGTCGAAAAGCCCGCGACCGCGAGGGCGGGTTCGTCGTCGAGGGGATTCGCGCGGTGGAGGAACTGCTGCGATCGACGCTGTCCACCACCGGCCTCCTCATCGCGCCCAAGCTGGTCGACTCACCGCGCGGTGCCGCGCTGGTCGACGCGGCAACGTCCCGGGGCATCGAGGTCGCCGAGGTCGACGAAAAGGAGTTCCGCAGCGCCGCCGAAACCGACTCGCCACAGGGTGTCCTGGCGATAGCGCGCACACCCCTGCGATCGCTGGATACCCTCGATGCGGCCGGGGCGCTCAGGCTCGTCGTGCTTGACGCGGTCCAGGATCCGGGGAATGTCGGGACCATCATTCGGACCGCCGCGGCGCTGGGCGCCTCGGCCACAGTGGCCCTTCCCGGGACGGTTGACGTGTGGAACGCCAAAGTCGTCCGTAGCGCAATGGGCGCGCACTTCCATCACCCCGCTTTCCACGCGTCGTGGCAGGAGGTCGAATCCTTCCTGGCGCGAACGTCGACGCCGTTGTGGGCCGCCGATGCCGGCGGAGAGCCGCTGCCCGGCCGTGCTCCTGAGCGCCTGGCACTCGCCGTAGGCAACGAAGGAGCTGGTCTGTCGCCGTCGGTCCTCGCGACGGCCCACCGCGTCGTATCGCTGCCCATCGCGACCAGTGTTGAATCACTCAACGTCGCTGTGGCCACCGGCATCCTTCTCTACCAACTCCGGCCGTGACCGACTGGCCTTCGTTGCTGCTGTTCTTTCTGTCCGGTGCCGCCGTCGGGTCATTCCTGAACGTCTGCATCGCGCGCTGGCCGATGGAGCAGTCGGTCATCCGTCCGCCGTCGCGCTGCCCACAGTGCGAGACGCCGATCCGGTGGTCCGACAACGTGCCGATCCTGGGATGGATCCGCCTCGGCGGAAAGTGCCGGAACTGCCGGGCGCCCATCTCCGTAGTGTATCCAGCCGTTGAACTGGCGGTCGCGTTAGGGTGGCTGCTGGCCGCCCTCGCGTTCGGGCCCACGTTCACGGCGGTACGGGTGGCGATCTTCGGCACCATCATGCTCGGCATCGCCATCACCGACGCGAAACATTACGTCATTCCGGATGGATTCACCGTGTTCGGGCTGGTGTTCGTCCTTGTCACCGCTGTAGTCAGCGGCATGCGGGCGGACGTCACGCCATTTGCGATGCCATGGGACGCGCTGGTGGGCGCCTGCGCCGGTGCCGGGGCGATTGCCATCGTGGGCTGGCTGGGCGAAGTCGTGCTGAAGAAGGAAGCGATGGGATTCGGGGACGTGACGTTGATGGCGGTGGTCGGTGCCGCATTGGGGCCGGGGAGGTCGCTGCTGGTCATCTTCCTGGGTGCGGCGGTTGGCGCCATCACCTTCCTGCTGGTGGTGTATCCCATCGTGCGGTTCCGGCGCACGCCGGGCGACGTCCAGATGGAGTTACCGCTGGGCGCGCGCCAGGCCGTCATGCCGCAGGTTCCATTCGGTGTTTTCCTTGCGCCGGCCGCGGTGCTGGCATTGGTTTTCGGACAACAGCTGCTGGACTGGTACATCGGACAGCTGACGGGAGTATCGTGATCGATCATGACCTTTCGCGCCCCATCAGTGGCGCGCTTGCACGTTTCGCGCGGGACCTGACGGCCGACGCGCGCGCTGGTCGCCTCGAAGTCGTACGGGCACGCGAAGGCGAGATCTCGCGCGTGATCGACATCCTGCTGCGCCACGGGAAGAACAACCCGGCGCTGGTGGGACCCGCCGGCGTTGGCAAGACGGCCATCGCCGAAGGGCTCGCCGCGCGCCTCGCTTCCGGAGACGTGCCCCTGTCACTCCGCAGTGCCAAACTGCTGGCGGTGGATCACGTCTCCCTGCTCGCCGGGACGACGTACCGCGGCCAGTACGAGGAACGGATCCGCGCGCTGGTGGACGAAACTCGTGCCCGGCCCGACGTCATCCTGTTCATCGACGAACTGCACAACCTGATCGGCCAGGGGACGGCCATGGGCGCCGCGATGGATGCGGCCAACATGCTGAAGCCGGCGCTGGTGCGCGGCGACTTCCGCGTGATCGGCGCTACGACGGACGACGAGTACGATCGATGGGTCCGTTCCGACCCGGCGCTCGAGCGTCGCTTCCAGCGCGTTGTCGTCAGGGAGCTTTCGTCCGAGGAGACGCTGGATATCCTCCGCGCCCGCCAGGAACGGCTCGAACGGCATCACAATGTGCTCATCTCCGACGAGTCGATGCGGGCCGCCGTGGACCTTACGGACATTCACCAGACCGATCGGCGCCGTCCGGACCGCGCGATCGACGTCCTCGACGAGGCCTGCGCACACACGCACGCCATCGCCCGTTACTCGCCCAGAGCGGAAAGTCTGATTCGCCGGCGGCAGGAACTGCTGCGCGAGCAGCAAGTGGGGGCTCGTCAGGCGGCGCGTGAAGAGTCCGTGACGATGAACGATCCGATCGACAGCAGTGTGGCCACGGCGCTGGAACAGTTCGGCGCCGAGCTCGAAGCGATCTTCATCGGTCCACCGCCCACGCGCGTCACTCCGCCGGATCGCGGAACGAAGGAGCAGACGGCGCAGGCCCGGCCCGAACCGCCGCCGCCGCCTCCCGATCCGGTGCCGTCCACGCTGGGCACCCTGGAAACGGAGCTCGCCGACATCCTGATGCAGGAGGGGATCGTGGTCCGTGGCATCGACGTGGCTCGCGTAGTTGCCGTGGCAACCGGCCGGGAGGTCACATGGGCGGCGTGAAATATCTCGTGCTCGGTGCATGGGCAGTGATCGCGGCCGGGTGCGGAGGCGGGAACGACGCCGAGGGCCCGTACGCCTCGAAAGTCCGGGAGAACATTCCAAAGATCGAGGAGTCGACGGGACTGGAGTTCAAGACGCCACCCGTGGTGCAGTCGCAGCCCCGCGATTCGGTGCGCGCGTTCCTCGAGCGCCGCTTCCACGAGGAGCTGCCTGACGCCGAGTTGAGCGGCATGGAGCGGTCGTACAAGGCGTTCCGCCTGATCCCGGCGTCCATGGACATCCGCCGCTTCATGCTGGACCTCCTGACCGAGCAGGTCGCGGGCTACTATGACCCGAAGGCCAAGACCCTTTATGTGGTCGAAGGCGACGATGAGGCCGTGGCCGGGATCACGCTGGCGCATGAACTGGTGCACGCGCTCCAGGACCAGCATTTCAACCTTGATTCGCTCACGCAGGCGCGCGATGACAACGACCGCCTGACGACTGGCCAGGCGGTGGTGGAAGGGCAGGCCACGCTCGAGCAGCTCGGTACGATGATCGGCTCGGACAACGCCATTACGTCGATGCCGGGCGGCTGGGAGCGCGTCCGCCAGATGATCCGCGAGATGCAGGGGTCGATGCCCGTGTTCGCTTCGGCGCCGTTGATCCTGCAGGAGACGTTGATCTTCCCGTATCTCACTGGCGCCGAGTTCATGCGCCGGTTCAAGCAGGAGGCCAAAGGGCAGTCGCCGTTCACGCGCATGCCCACGTCGACCGAGCAGTTGCTGCATCCCGAGCGGTACTTCGAGACGCGCGACGATCCCACGACGGTTGTCCTGCCGCGTCCCCTGACCGGCACGGTCGCGTACGAGAACAACCTCGGCGAGTTCGAGACGCGGATCCTGCTCTATGAGTACCTGAAGGAGCAGGCTTCGGCGGTGCGTGGTGCCGCGGGGTGGGATGGTGACCGGTACATGTTGATCCAGACGCCGCGTGGCGACGCGATCGCATGGGTGACGGTGTGGGACACGAGCATCGACGCAGCCGAGTTTTTTGACCTGCTCGATATCGCGATGATCAAGCGGCACAGCGGACGGATCCTGCCGGGCGCGGGTACCGGGACGACGCGGACGTATGGCGCCAGCGGCCGTCGTATCCTGCTGTCGATCAGCGATATCAATGGTAGGCCCGTGGTGCTCTTCGCGGATGCTCCCGCCGGCGTTTCTCCGAGGCTTCTGGATCTCTCGAAGGTCACGCTGCAGGAGTAGCTGATGAGCGCCGAGTCGCGCGACGTGGCACCAGCACCAGCCCCAGCTCCAGCTTCGGCTCCAGCAACCAGCGGCAGCAGCAGCGCGCAGCACGCTTCACGAAGCATTTCGGCCCCCGTTTCGCTTCGACCCGGCGAGGACGAGGAGCGCGAGGCTGCCCTCCGGCGGATGAAAGCCTGGGCGACAGGGCTGCTCGTCCTCGCCGCGGTCATCTTCGTCATCGCCAGGCTGTTCGAGTCCCGCTATCCGTGGCTCGGGATCGTGGTGGCGACGGCCGAGGCGTCGATGGTTGGCGCACTGGCCGACTGGTTCGCCGTGACGGCGCTGTTCAAGCACCCGATGGGGATTCCCATCCCCCATACGGCGATCATCCCGGCGCGGAAGGACCGGGTGGGGATCACGTTAGGCATGTTCGTCCAGCGCAACTTCCTCAACCGCGAAGTCATCGCTCAGCGCCTGACGACGCTGCGGCCGGCGGAACGGCTGTCGCAGTGGCTCATGGAGCCGGAATCGGTGCGCTCGGTCGCCGGCCAGCTGGCACGGGCCGTCTCGGCCGGCGCCAACGTGCTGCGCGACGAGGACGTCGACAACCTGATCGGGAATGCGCTGCTCACTCGGATCCGTGAGACGCCCGTCGCGCCGCTCATCGGGAAGTTTCTCGCCCTGCTCACCGCCGACAACCGGCACCAGGCGCTCCTGGACCAGGTAATCCGCCTGACGGCCAAAGGGCTGTCGGAGAACCAGGACCTGATCCGCGAGCGGGTGGACAAGGAGACGCCCTGGTGGGTCCCGGGAGCGGTGGACGAGAGGATCACGAAACGCATTGTCGCTGCCCTCGAAGCGACGCTCCAGGATGTGAACGAGAATCCCGAACATCCGCTCCGGCTCCGCTTCGACACCGCAATCGACGAGTTCATCGTGAAGCTGCAGGCATCGCCGGAAGTGATTCTCAAGGCGGAGAAGATCAAGGAAGAGGTCCTCAGCGCCGAAGCGGTGCGGCAGCTGTCGAGCGCCATCTGGCGCGACACCAAGGAGAAGCTGAGTCGTTATGCGGAGTCGCCCGACGAGGTGAACACCGAGGCCATCGAGCGCGGACTGCGCGGACTGGGGCAGGCGATCCAGTCCGACCCGGCACTGATGGCCAAGATCGACCAGTGGATCGTCGACGCCGCGATCTCGGTGATCGAGCGTTACCAGAACGAGGTCGGGGAGCTGATCGCGTCAACCGTGAAGCGGTGGGATCCGGTCGCCACGTCGCGCCGCATCGAGCTGGCCATCGGCCGCGACCTGCAGTTCATCCGGATCAACGGCACACTGGTGGGTGGCCTGGCTGGAATGCTGCTCTACCTGCTCGGCGGGTTGTTTTAGGGCTCGTCGCTCGTCGACAGGACCTCGTGCTGCTTCGCGCTCGGCGAAAGACTTGAACCACCGGGGCGCACAGGGGCGCACCGAGGGAGGATTTCCTGGAGGGCCCTTTTGTCCGAATTGTTTTTCGGCGGTCGCTGATTTGTCTGTTCCAAAGGGCCGTCCTCTGTGGCCCCCTGTGTACCCCTGTGCGCCTCCGTGTTAATGCTTTTTCGAGACGATGCGCTCGCCGGGAACTTGTCGGAGAGCTACCGGAGAGCGGGGTAATTGTACCGCTCGAGAGTCTGAAAGCCATCGGCATCGACGGCCAGCAAATAAACAAAGCGCGAGCCTAACGCGAGAAGCCGCGCCTTCGGCGGGAGCCGCAGCGTGGCGCGGTGATTCCCGTGCTGGTCGAGGATGTCCACCCGCGCCGATGCCTGCGACGCAGGACCGGTCCGTCGAACCCAGATGTTGCCATTCGGCGCCAGCAGTGCGCCCTGAACCTCGAACGGCGGCATCACCGCCGGAAAGATCGAATCGGGCCATGCCGCCCGTACGCGGGCCGGATCCTGGGTCCGCCTGGTGGCCGGTGACCCTCCTGACATCGAGGCCCCCGCTGCCGGCTCCAGCGCCTTCTTCGCCCGGAAGGCATCACGTTCGCGGCTCGTCAGGCGTGTCGGCGCGTAGGGGACGGAAGGACCCGTCTCCACCAACGCGCCTTCCCTGTACCACCGCAGCCGGTACTCCGCCGCGGAGAGAATCCCGATGCGACCATCCGCGGCCACGAACCACGCATCGGTCTGTGGCATCGGCCGATAACGATACTGATGCTCGAATGCGCCATGATCGGCGAACTCCATCGCTACTTCCGCGGCGTCCGATCCGGGCAGCCAGCGAACGAGGCGCGCCTTCATCGATCGCTTCACCGCCGGCTGCATGTCGAGGATCGGCGTGTCCCAGTAGATGCGACCGTGAGGATCCACTCCGCGCGGGGGCGCCCACCCCGTTATGCCGGTGCTGCGGCCGTCTGGAAACGGAAATGCACCGCGGAGGGACCCGTCCGGAAGAATCTTCAGCAGCCGCCGGTTGTTCGGGTCGTACCCAAGCAGCGTATCCCCCATCCACCGGATCGGTCCGAACGGCATCTGGTATTCGTTCGGTCCCGTGCCGTTCCTCCCAAGCGTCCTGCGCTGTCCCGTGCTGAAATCGGCAATGGCGTACACTCGCTCGACCCGGTCGCTCACCACGACTCGTCCGTCGGAAAGTTCGGCCATCCCCACTGCATCACTGAAGGGCTCTGCGATCGCGGCCACTCGGGGGCCGAGCGTGACTTCGGGAACCCGGTCCTGCGCCGTGGAGCTGACGGCGAGGAAAATTGCGGCTGCTATCATATGCCTATAGTCACGAACGTCACCCCAACCGTTGCCGGATCCGCTCAGCAGCGTTTCCGAAATGGCAGCGCCCGGAATGACGCCATCCTCCCCTGCTTCCCACTTCCTCGCTGTTGATTACGGTGTATCCAGTCCTCTGTGCGCCCCTGTGCGCCTCCGTGTTAATGCTTTTTCGGGACGTTGCCATGGAACGGAACCCTTTCGAAACGCACCGGAGGGCTGCGTACCTGAATGCAGGAATCGACTGACCAGCGATACTTCGAGATCCGCTCCTCGCCGAGACACGGCGTCGGTGCCTTTGCTCTCCGCGACATCTCCTCCGGGACGCGACTCATCGAGTACGCGGGCGAGCGCATCACGGAAGCAGAAGGCGACGCGCGCTACCCGGAGGTCCCCGGGCAGGAGATCATCACGTACCTCTTCGCCATCGACGACGACAT
>DAIUET010000031.1:0-15585 GCA_036845045.1 Gemmatimonadaceae bacterium
CGGTGCCCGGTCCCACCGTGCCGGTGACGCCGTTCGCGTCGAGCAGCGTGAGCGCGCCCTGGTGCACAGCGTACCCGGAGATGGTACCGCTACCGGTGTTAGTCGTGAATGCATAACGACCGCTATTGGTGACCGCGATCCAGCAGGCCGCGGTCTCGGTCGTCAGGACCGTGGGGCTGACGGCATCCCAGGTGCCGTCGCCTTCCGCGTCGTACGACGAGACCGCACTGGCATCAGCCGCACCGCCGAACGCCTCGGAGACGATCAGCGTCCCTTTCTGGTCGAAGCCGAACCCGAATGGCGTGGCGCCGCTCGACGGGGTTGTCGTCGGGCCGGATGCGACGCCGTCGTGACCGACGGCATACGTGCTGATCACATTGGTCGCCTTCTCGGTCACGACGAGCCAGTCACCGCCGGGGGCAAAGCTGATCTGAGCTGGTCCGGACGCACCGCTGCTGAGCGGACGCGTGGAGCCGGCGATGCTCGTCAGGTCGCCCTGCGGCGAGATCCTGAATCCGGCGATGTTGCCGCTGCCGCCGGCGTTCACGACGTACAGCAGGTCCTGATGGATCGTCAGGCTGATCGGGGTCGTTCCGCCTGACGAGATACGATCAGCCAGGTCGAGGCTTCCGTCGCCGTTCACCCGAAACAGCGAGATCTCATTGCTACCGGCGTTGACCGTGGCCAGGAAGTTCCCGGCGATGATCGTTCCACCCTGGTTGCCGAGTCCCGCACCGGTGCCGGTTCCGCCGGTTGGATAGGAACCAGCGGCACTGAGTGAACCATCGGCGGCGCGATCGTACACCAGCACCGCATTACCGGCCGGTGCGTTCGTCGTGGTGTAGACCTGGCCCACGGTGTTGCTGGCGCGGTCAAAGGACGGAGACAGCGGGAACTGCTGCGACGGGTCCTGGTCCTGGCTGCACGCGGCCAGCACGGCGGTGAGCAGGATCGCTCGGGTCATCTTCATTGGTATGCACCTCGCTCGGGTTCAGATCACGCGCGCCATGCGCGGGAACGCGGAACCGACTGGCAAGGCGGACGCCGCGGCCTGAGAGCGGCAGGGTGTTACCGCAAAGCGGCCCGTGTCGAGGAGTTAGGCGCTCTCGCTCCGCGAGCGAGGAATGCCTGCGCACGCTTCACGAAACTGAAGTGCAGCTCGATGAAACGCCGCGACGAAACGGTGTGTCGGACTCCTCGTGGATTGCCTGACAGCCGCGTTCACGAATCAGCATCGAGTGATGAGGCTCACAACTCCGGCGGAGCTTCGCGCCCGTGGGCGTTATTCCGTCGCTTTGCCGTTGACCGGCGGGAAGCCGCCAGTGAACTTACGAATCGGCCTGAACTCTCACTGCGCAACCTCCCGTCGATACGTGAGTTACCTGCTCCTCGCCGACGACAATGAAGAGATGCGCCTCATGCTCGGCGACCTGTTCCGGTCGGCGGGTCATGAAGTGGACCTCGTCGAGGACGGACTG
This sequence comes from Gemmatimonadaceae bacterium, assembly GCA_036845045.1. Classification (GTDB taxonomy): domain Bacteria; phylum Gemmatimonadota; class Gemmatimonadetes; order Gemmatimonadales; family Gemmatimonadaceae; genus JABWBJ01. The sequence continues at coordinate 1,479 of DAIUET010000031.1, forward strand.
GCGGTACTCGCGTCCATCCAGGGCCGTGAACCCGACCTCGTCATCCTCGACCACTCGATGCCGGGGATGAACGGCTTTGAAGTGTGCCGCAGGGTGAAAACGAACCCGTTCACCGCGCGCATTCCGGTGCTCATGCTCACGGCGCAGAGCACGGTCGAATCGAAGGTCGAAGGCTTTGCCGCGGGGGCCGATGACTACCTCGCCAAGCCATTCGACCCGCGCGAGCTCCGGGCGAAGGTGCAGGCGCTGCTCCGCCTCGTACAGCGCGAATCCGATCGGAATCCCACGAGTGGACTTCCGGGCGGGCGAGCCATCGACCGGGAGATCATGAACCGGATCGATCGCGGAGAGTCGTTCGCCGTCTGTTACCTGGACCTGGATTACTTCAAGCCCTTTGCCGACACGTTCGGTTTCGCCATCGCCGACGAAGTGATCCGCGGCCTGGGTGGAGCGATCCGCGAGTCGTCCCACGCGGTCGGCAGTGATGATGGGAAGGACTTCGTCGGCCACATCGGCGGCGACGACTTCATCATCCTGACGGCGCCCGGCAAGGCCGAAGCGTTCGTGTCGGAGTGCACAAGTCGGGCGAAGCGGGTAATAGAGCGGGCTGTCGGTGAGGATGCGACAAAGGCTGGCGCCTTCACCGGCGTGGATCGGGAAGGACAGGTGCGCAGGTTTCCTTTGGCTCGATTATCGACGGCGGTCCTGCTGGTCAAACCCGATGGTTGGGTCAACCTCCAGCACCTCGGCATGCGTGCGGCGGACGTCAAGCGGCGCGCCAAACAGCGTGGGCCGGGTACGGTCCTGGTGGAAATCGCCTGAGATGACGAGGCGGAGGGCGGCCTGTCTCGCGGCGGCCCTGTTGTCCGTGCTCGCGACCACCGCCGGCGCGCAACGCCGAGCCGAAATCGGCTGCGATGAACCGACCGACCTCGAAGTGCGCGTCCTCAAGTTCACCGGGAACAAGGCGCATCCGGCGTACAACCTCGAGCGCGGGATAGCCACCACGGCCTCCAGCTGGTGGCGGCGCACGTTTCGCGTCTTCGGACAGAAATACTGCCTCGACTCCCTGGCCGCACTCGTCGAGGATTCGGCGCGTCTGGACTACTTCTATCGCAGGACCGGCTTCCCCGACGTCCGCATCAAACCCCTGATCCACCCGGCAGGCGGACGGAAGGTGATTGTCGAGTACCAGATTACCGAAGGGCAGCCGATGCTGATGGATTCGGTGACCGTGGTGTGGAGACCGGGCATCCCCGACTCCGCGCAATTCACCGACGACCTGCCTATCGAGGCGGGTGACCGGTTCGACAACGTGGTTCTTGAAGCGACGCGCGACACCATCCGGCGACGGCTCGCCAATAACGGCTATTACCAGGTCAACGTGCTCCGGAACTTCGACCAGTATCCGGCGGAGCATCGAGCGACCGTGGAATACGTGATCCACCCCGGTCCAAAGTCGTGGATCGGAGAGATCGATGTCCCGAGACCCTTCCCCGCGGACTCGAACCGCGCATCGCGCATCGATCCTGACCGTGTGCGCGAGGTGCTCGGTGTGCGGGAAGGGGACCTATATAATGAAAGTGCCCTCGAGCGTGCCGGGCGCGGCCTTTTCGAAACCGAGGCGTTCCGAACGGTCCGCGTGGCGGTTGACTCCAACAGCCTCACCGACGCCGCCGACAGCCTGGTCACGGTTCGTGTCGCGTTGAGCGAGTCGGAGCTGTTGGCCACGCGCGCGTCGATCGGGTGGGCGAATCTGGACTGCCTCCGCGCCCAGGTGAATCACACCAACTTCAATTTCCTGGGCCTCCGGCGGCTGGACCTCAATGCCCGGGTCTCGAAGGTCGGCACGTCCGCGCCCACCGAGTTCGCGGAACCGCTTTGCACGCGAGAGCTGCTGAATGACGAAGTCTCCGACACGCTTAACTACTACCTCGGTGCGTCGATCTCACAGGCAGCGCTGTTCGGATTGCGCATCGTCCCCCGGCTGTCGGTGTACAGCGAACTCCGCTCCGAATTCAAGGCGTACCTTCGCGAGACTCCCATCGGCCTGATTGCCCTGGTGCAGCAGGGAGTCTACAGCCGCATTCCCATGACGTGGTCGTATCAGCTCGAGTACGGTCGCACCGCGGCGCAGCCGGCGTTCTTCTGCGCCGTCTTCAACGTGTGCGAAGCGGAAGCGCGGGAACGGCTCGAGCGGTACACGCGAAGCGCGGTCGTTGGCTGGGCAATAACGCAGAACCGGGTCTTTCCCAACATCGTCAACCCGTTGTCCGGCTACGCGGCCCGGTTCGACATCCGGCACGCGTCGCCCGTCGTCGGGTCGAACAAGGACGCGAGCTTCAATCGCGCGACGTTCGATGCCACGTGGTACACGGCGGCGATGGGCGGAACCTTCATTGCCCGGCTCCGCGCCGGGACCGTGCTCGGGACGCGGCTCGACGTCACCGGGGTGGCGGCCCCCACGTTCATCCCGCTCCAGGAGCGACTGTATGCGGGCGGGCCGAACAGCGTTCGTGGCTACCGGCAGAACGAGATGGGGCCGGCGATCTACATCCCCGATGGGTTTTCCACTACGCCGGTTCCCGGACACGACACGCTTCAGATCTGGCAGGCCAACCCGGACTCGGTGGGCGATCGCACGGTGCCGACCGGTGGCGACAACGTCATCGTCGCCAATGCGGAGTTGCGCCTTCGCGCGCCCGCCTATCCCGAGCTGGTACAGTACGCGTTCTTCGTCGACGCCGGTCAGGTCTGGAATCGTGGACGCGTCGGGACTGGTGTGAGTTTCGCGGACATCCGCGTGACGCCGGGGGTGGGACTACGCGTGTTCACGCCGGTCGGCCCCATTCGTGTCGATGTCGGCTACAACCCCTATCGCCGTCCCGCGGGACCCGCCTACATCACCGACCTCGCCGGGAACCTCATCTGCGTGAGCCCGGGCAACACGCTACGCGTCAGGGTGGCCGAGGATGGCCAGCCCGCCCGGCAGATTGACGAAGGCGATTGCCCGGCGACCTACATCCCGCGCTTCGGTTCGAGCTTCTGGAACCGCCTGACGTTCCAGTTCTCGATCGGGCAGCCGTTCTGAGATGAGTCGGCGCCGGCGCATCTTCCTCGCCTTCGCGGCGATCATGATCAGCATGATCCTGATCATCGTCGCCGGCGTCGCGACGCTCACCCAGTCGGAGTGGGGAACGGCGAAGCTCGTGAACTTCGCGGTCGACCGGGTGAACCGGGGGATCCACGGCTCCCTGTATATCGGCCGCATCAGCGGGTCGATCTTCACAGGCATGACGATCGATACGGTGGAAATCCGCGACGAGAACGACTCGCTCTTCGTGGCCGGCGCCGACCTGCGGATGGAATACGATCCGCGCGACCTGCTGGACCGGCGCATCCTCGTCCGGAACGTGCAATTCGGCCGGCTGACGGCGAACATCTTCGAGGATTCCCTCGGGATGTTCAACTTCCGCCGGATCTTTCCGTCCGGCCCGCCGGGACCGGCCCAGGAGGCGCCGCGACTCGCCTGGGGACAGTTCATCAAGCTGGAGAACGTCATCGTCGATTCGGCGACGGTCACGGTCACCACGCGCTGGTTCCCGGATTCGTCCCTCCCCCTGCGGCTACAGGACAGCATAACGACGGCCAGCCTGCAGCGGACGGACAAGGTGATCTGGCGCGGCCCGGGTTCGCTCTTCGAGACCCGGACGTGGTCGAACGGTCACATCGAGCTCGACTCGGCGCGGCTCGATGACCGCCAGGAGGGCGGGCGCAAGTTCGCCATCCGCAACCTCTCGATCGACGAGAGCGATCCGCCGTTCAAGTTCCGCGAGGCGCGCGGATTCGTCCGCATCCAGGGGGACTCGATCTGGGCCGACGTCCCGCACTTCGAGCTTCCGGGATCAACGGGAAACATGCGCGGCAAGGTTTCGTGGGGTGGAGGCCAGCCGGCGCGCTTCGACATCACGGTACGCGCCGATACCGTATCCCTGGAGGACGTCGCCTGGGTGTATCCGACGCTGCCTGAGACGGGCGGCGGGAAGATGAACCTGCGGATCCTGAGCCAGCGCGATCCGCGCATCATCGACTACGTCATCACGGACATGGACGTGCGGACCACCGATTCGCGCCTTCGCGGCGACATGACCTTCGGGATCGGTGCGCCCGTCACGATCCTGAAAGACGTGGACATTTCGGCGCAACCGCTGGACTTCAGGCTGGTCGAAGTGCTCGCCGGTGAGCCGCTTCCGTACCCGTGGCGCGGTACGATCACGGGATCGCTCATCGCCAGCGGCGGGCCGCTCAACAACTTCATGATCGACACGTCGGACCTGGTCTTTCGCGACGCGAATGTGCCCGGCGCCGTCACCATCGGGCAGATCCGCGGACGGATGGACATCCTGGAGCCCTCGGAGCTGGTCTTCAATGGCACCGATGTCCACCTCGACCAGCTCGACCTGCGCACGCTGCAATTCCTGATTCCGCAGTTCCCGCACCTGAACGGACAGATCGCAGGGAGCGCCACGCTCGATTCGTCATGGCTCGATGTGCGCTTCGAGAACGCGGACCTCACGCACACCGATGGCAGCGGCCCGGCGACGCGGATGGTCGGGGCAGGGCGGGTGACGTTCGGGGAAACCACGACCACGTACGACATCGCGATGACGGCGCAGCCGTTCTCGTTCACCACGTTCGCCCGCGCGTACACCGATTCGAGAATCCCCCTCAAGGGCGAGTATACCGGCCCGATCCGGCTTCAGGGGACCACCGATGACTTATCGGTGACGACGGAGCTGCGAGGCCCGGCGGGAATGCTCGCGTATGACGGTCGCGTCGACGGCGACTCGGCCGGCGGCTACGCGCTGAACGGGGTGTTGAGCTTCGAGAACCTCGACCTCCGCACGCTGCTCGATACCGCGGTCACGCCCGTCACGGCGTTGAACGGCTCCGCCACGCTGGCGGTGCGATTCGACTCGCTGTTCAACATGGTCGGATCGACGGACCTCGCTCTGGCCCGATCGCGTATCGACTCGGTCCAGGTGCACGAAGGCGCGACGCTCCAGCTGCGCTTTGCCGACGGACGGGTGAGGGTGTTTGGCGCAGATACGGTGGAGACCGTTGCCGGGAGGGTCATCGCGTCAGGCGGACTCGGACTGGGCGGGGACGTGCGCGATTCCCTTTCGGTCGCATTCCGGCTCGACTCGCTGGGAGGGCTGCGGCCATACCTGCGTGTGGCACGGACGGATTCGCTGAGCGGATCTGTCGAAGGGAATCTGGTTCTGCGCGGCTCGGTCGACACGCTCGACGTGGGTGGGGTGCTGAACGGCACGGACATTGTCTTCCCGGGTCTCCGGGCCCATCACGTCCGCCTGACGCCGGTGCTGTCAGACGTTTCGAACAACCTGGGCGGCGCGATCAACCTGCATTCGGACACGATCAGTCTCTCGGGAGTACGGTTCGCGAGGATAGACGGCGACCTGGATTTCGGTGAAGGACGCGACGGATCATACGCGTTCCTGGCCACCGAGATGAACGGGCCGGTGATCTCGTCGGTTGGGGCAGTGCAGCTATCGGCGGATACGGCGATCGTGCGCATGGACTCGCTCTCGATCATGCTCGAGGACAAGCGGTTCACCCTCGAGCGACCGGCGACCGTACGGGTGGAGCCTGCGCTCGTCGTAATCGACACGGTCGTGCTGACCGCCGAGGGTGACGAGCGCATGACGCTGGCGGCGACCCTTCCCGACAGCCTCCCCATCAGCGCCCGGCTGGTGATCGCGTCGATCCCGCTGCGCGATGTATCGACGATTGCGCAGAGCCGTATCCCCCTGGGCGGCGACTTGTCAGGCACGCTTGAGATGACCGGCACGCGCGCGGATCCGCGGCTGACGGCCGCCGCGACGCTGAACAGCGTGACGGCTGGGGATGTGAAGGTGGCGCAGGTGGCGATATCGGGCGAGTACGCAGACCGGCGGTTGAGGGCCGAGGGTCGCGTGGTGCAATCCGACACGACGGTGCTCACCGCTGAGGCGAATTATCCCATCGACCTGGCGCTCGTGCCGCGCGACCGGCGCGTGCTCGACGATACGATGCGGGTGCAGATCAATTCGCCCAGTGTCGGCATGGAGATCCTGGAGTCGTTCACGACCAAGGTGCGCAACGCGACCGGAACGTTCCGGGTCAACCTCGAACTGGCGGGGCGGACGGGGGCAGCGACCTTGAACGGCGGGTTGATGGTGGACCGCGGGGTGATGACCCTGCCTGACGTTGGCATCACCCTCCGCGAGATCAATGCGGACCTGTCTGCACGCAACGACACCGTCACCATCGACACGCTGTCGATGCTGTCCGGTCCGGAAGCGGGGAACCGGTTTACGGCGTCCGGCCGGATCATGCGGCCGTTCAACGCGGACAGTGTGTCGTTCGACCTGGACCTGATCGCGCGGGAGTTCCACCTGATCGGCAATGAACGGCTGGCGGACCTGTACGTCACCGCAAACGTCGAATGGCGCGGAACGGACCAGGCGTCGAGTGCGACAGGAACCGTGGTCGTGGATCGCGGGACGATCGCGCTGCCGGAAACGTCGGACAAGGAACTGTTCAGCATCGAAGACTGGAGGGAACTCGGCATCGACAGCGCAGTCGTTGGCCGACTCGGCCTGCTGCCGCGTCCAGCAACCCGCTTCGTGCGTGGCCTGTCCGCCGAAAACGTCCAGGTGGTGATGGGTCCGGACGTGTGGCTCCGTTCGCAGGACGCGGACATCAAACTGACGGGCGCGGTCAACCTCACGGTGGCGCGCGCAGACCGGTTCAGCGAGGACCAGCTGGCGCTGACGGGCGACCTGCAGACGGAGCGCGGCACGTATCGGCTGAACGTCAGTCCCCTCCAGCGCACCTTCCAGGTGCAGTCCGGGTTGCTGCGCTTCAACGGGGACCCGGGCTTCAACCCGGCGCTCGATATCCGCGCCGTCTACACCTCGCGCTCGATCAACGCGACGTATGGTGGCCGCAATGACGTGCGCGTCGGAGTGCGCATCACGGGAACGCTGGCGGATCCCATCCTCGACCTTTACGCCGCCGACTCGCTGCTGGGATTGTCGCAGTCGGACCTGCTGAGCTACGTGCTGTTCGACCAGCCCAGCTTCAGCGTGGGGAGCGGGACGAGCAATGCCGCGGCACTGCTGCTGGGCACGGCCACCAGCTTTGCCAGTTCGTTCGCGGCTCGTTATGCGAGCGGCTTCGTGGACTTCGTGCAGCTCCAGACGTCGGCCGAGGGGTCGCAGCTGAACGACATCTTCTCCATCGGTGGGGCGCAACTCGCGATCGGCAAGCAGGTCTCGGACCGGCTGTTCATGTCGCTGAGCTCCGGCCTGTGCCAGTTCCTGCCGACGTCGACGGCGGCGTCGCCGTCGCTTCTCTCGACCATCGGCGTGAAGCTGGAGTACCAGTTCGGCCGGTCGGCGCGGAGCGGTGTCGCATTCGCCTACGAGCCGTCGTTCGACAAACTGGTGTGCGGAGTAGGCGAGCGCGGGTTCAGCACGTCGAAGCGGCAGGTGGGTTTCGATTTCTTCCGCATCTGGCGTCGTTAGGAATTGTTTCGACGGCTCCCGGGCGGCCTCTGTCCCGTGTCAGGCGAGGACTCGTGCACATACCTCCCGTTCTTGATCAAGAGCGCGCTGCTGGTCATAAATCCCATGTCGCGACGCGGACTCGGGCGGCGCGCGGCGGCGCTGGCGGCGTTCGCGGAGGCGGGGGTCGAGGTGCGCGAAGTCACGACGTCGCACCCCGGCCACGCCCGTGAGGTGCTGGATGCGCGGACGGAGACCTGGGACGCGGTCTTCGTCCTCGGCGGCGACGGGACGGTGATGGAGGTCGTGGGAGCCCTGGCCAACTCGGGCACCCCGGTCGGCGTCCTGCCCGGTGGAACCGGGAACCTGGTCGCCAATGTGCTGCGCATCCCATCGGGCACGACGGCGGCGGTACGGGCGCTGCTGGCGGGCGAGCAGTGCCCCTTCGACCTGGGCAAGCTGCCCGACGGGAAGTTCTTCGCCTTCGCGGCCGGGGTCGGGGTCGACGTGGCGATGGTCGAGCGCACACCATACCGGCGGAAGCGCGCGCTCGGCATGCTGTCCTATGCGGTCACGGCGATGCGCGCGGCGTTAGGCCGCGAACTGGTCCATGTCACGATCGACGTGGACGGCAAGCGCGTCGACGCGAAGGCCGTCCTGGCGATGATCGCCAACGCGGGATCGATCCTCGGCGGCCGCTTCGCCGTGGGACCGGACGTGAAGGTTGACGACGGTGAGCTGGACCTGTGCCTGTTCATGCCCGAGCGGACGAGCCAGGTCCTGTCGCTGATGTGGCGCCTGCTGCGCAGGGATTTCCGGCCGCATCCCTCCATGACATTTGCCCGCGGACGAGTCTTCCGGATATCGGCCGATCCGCCGGTTTCAGTGCAAGCCGACGGTGATATCGTGGGCGTGACGCCTCTGGAGATCACCGTCGCCCCTCGGGCCGCTGTTTTTCTTCGCCCACGACGCTGAACTCCCCGTCGATCGCGACGCACGATGGGTTCCCGCCGGATCCCTGCTCGTGCGCGAACCATGGAAAGGCAATAACGTTAGGGGACTTCGGAGGCGGGATGACCGAGCTGAGAGAGAAGGATGCCATGCAGTGCCGGGCGTGCGGGAACGAAGAGCGCGCATCCGAAGGCTATCCCTGTCACGGGTGCGGTACCTTCATCTGCCAGGTCTGCTCGATGAAGGGCGTAACCCTGTGCCGGCGCTGCGCGGCGCGGGCCGAGACGCAGGCACCGGCAACCGGGTGACGCCGGTCGACTTCACCCCCCTCGGCCTCGTCGTCGGCCACGCGACCGACGCCGATGGCGGTACCGGCGTGACCGTCGTCCGACACAAACAGAGCCGGTGGCGGGGCGGCTATTGCATCGTCGGACGCGCCACGGGAACGCGCGAGCTCAACGCACTGTCGCCGACCAGCCTCGCCGATCGAGTGGACGCGGTGATGCTGACCGGTGGGTCCGCGTTCGGACTCGACGCCGCGGCGGGCGTCATGCGCTGGATGGAAGAGCACAAGCGCGGGCACCCCATGGGCGATTTTGTAGTGCCCATCGTACCGGCGGCCGTGATTTTCGACCTCCTCCCCCTTGGGCGCCACGACGCGCGGCCGACTCCCGAGATGGCGTACGCGGCCTGCGATTCAGCCACGTCGACCGGAATCCGCGAAGGGAGCGTCGGCGCCGGTACGGGCGCCACGGTGGGGAAGGTGGGCGGCCGCGACGGAGCGATGAAGGGCGGCGTGGGGTGCTGGTTCGAGCGCATCGATGAGCTGATGGTTGGCGCGGTGGCGGTGGTGAATGCCTTTGGCGACGTGCGCGACGCGGAGGGGAACATCATTGCCGGTGCCAGGGCGTCAGACGGGCGTTACATCGACTCGGCGAGGCTGCTGGCCGACGGTCCGCCGTCGCCTCCGGCAAGACCGGCGACCACCGAGACCCCGATCAACGGCAATACGACTCTGGCGGTGGTGGCTACGAACGCCGCACTTTCCCGCTCGGCGGTTTCGGAGCTGGCGCAGGCCGCGTCGGCTGCCTTCTATCGGCGCATCACGCCGGCCGGGACGTCGTACGATGGCGACATCGTGTTCGCGTTATGCAGGCATGAGGGGCTGAACGTGCCGCTGGTTCAAGTGGAGGCGTTGGCGGTTCGAGTCCTCGAAACGGCTATTGAGAGAGCTGTGACACTCGCCTGAATCCGAAGGCGGATGTGGGAAGTGGGAAGTAGGAGGAAACTGATTGCCACTGGTTTCGCGGGTGTCCGTTTTCTCCCATATCTCACATCCCACCTCCCACATCCGGTCTTCAACCGCCGAGGTCCACGATGGAGTTCCTGACCCAACTCTGGCTCCCGATTCTGGTCAGTGGCGTGGCGTCGTTCATCATCTCCGCCCTCGCCTGGACCGTGCTGCCGCACCACAAGAAGGACTGGCGGGGCTTACCGGATCCCGACGCAGTCCAGGCCGCGATGCGGGCCCATCCCCCCGAGGTCGGGCAGTACTCGCTCCCGTGGGCCCGTGACGCGAGGGCCTTCGAGGACCCGGCGATGAAGCAGCGCCTGGCCGAAGGGCCCCGTGCGTTCATCACCATCGTGCCTAACGGGATGCCGGCCATGGGACCGATGATGCTGAAATCGGTCATCTACAACGTGGTGGTGTCGTTGCTGGTCGCCTATGTGACCTGGCACGCGCTGGGTCCGGAGGCGCCCTACCTGGAGGTGTTCCGCATCGCCGGGACGACCGCGATCATGGCGTACACGCTGGCCTCGGTGCCCGACTCCATCTGGTTCGGCCGTCCCTGGCGGACGTACGGGATGCAGGTCATCGATGGCGTCGCGTTCGGGCTGGTGACGGCGGGGGTTTTCGGGTGGCTGTGGCCATAACCCGGATGTGGGATGTGGGATGTGGGAGGAATCCGATTCCCATTGATTCCGCGGCCCTCAGGGTTCTCCCAGATCCCACTTCCATCTCCGATATCTCAACGCTCGCCAAATCGCGTTCGTACCCACAGTTTGGGGCACTGGTCGTCCACTCCACCCAACGGCATTCGCGATGCGTGTACTCACTCGGCTTCTGATTTCAGCCCTCCTCGCCGCTCCCGCTGCCCTCGCTGCCCAGGGCGTCGATTCCACTACGCTGGCCGGCATGCGATGGCGCAGTGTCGGACCGGCACACTTCGAAGGGCGGATCGCCGACATCACCGGTATCCCGTTCCCGTCGAGAACGCTCTTCGTCGCGCCGGCGGCGGGTGGCGTCTGGAAGAGCACGAACGGCGGCGTGACGTTTCGCCCGACGTTTGATGACAAGCCGGTCAGTTCGATGGGTGCGCTCGCCGTAGCCCCGTCGGACACGATGCAGGTCTGGGCCGGCACCGGCGAGCAGAACTCACGCAACTCGATCGAACCGGGCGGGGGCATTTACAAGTCGACCGACGGCGGGATCACGTGGCGCCTGATGGGGCTCGAGAAGACGCAGCACATCGGGCGCGTCGTAGTGCACCCGCGCAATCCCAACATCGTCTACGTCGCCGCGCTCGGCGCGGCCTGGAAGACGAACCCGGAGCGGGGACTCTACAAGACGACCGACGGGGGCCAGACGTGGACCCTCGCCAAGTTCATCAGCGACCGCGCCGGCTTCGTCGACGTCGAGCTCGACCCGGCCAACCCGGACATCATCTGGGCGACGAGCTGGGAGCGCATCCGGGGTCCCTATTTCCTCAAGTCGGGCGGGCCCGGGTCCGCCCTCTGGCGGTCCACGGACGCCGGCGCCACGTGGACAGAAGTGAAAGGCACCGGCTGGCCGGAAACGCAGAAGGGTCGCATCAACGTCTCGATCTTCCCGGGCGACAGCCGGATCGTCTACGCCATCGTCGAAGCGGATTCGCTGCCTAACACACGCGCCGGTCAGCCACCGCAGCAGCTCAAGAACGGGTTGTACCGCACGACCGATGGCGGCGCCAACTGGGAAAAGATGCACGACTCGAACACCCGGCCATTCTACTACTCGATGGTGAATGTGCACCCCCGGAACTCGAATCGCGTCTGGTTCTCGTCCACGCCGATGCTCGTGTCGAACGATGGCGGCCGCACGGCCTTCGAGGCACTGCGCGATGTCCACATCGACACGCACGCGCTCTGGATCGATCCAGGTGATCCGGAACACATGGTCGTCGGCAATGACGGCGGTGTGTACAGCACCTGGGACGGCGGGGGCGCCTGGGACTTCGGCGAGTACCTGCCGATCGGCCAGTTCTACGAGGTGAGCTACGACTTCCGCGTGCCGTACTACATCTGTGGCGGCGCGCAGGACAACGGGTCGCACTGCGGGCCGAGCCGGCGGAAGGGCAACCTCCAGAACAGCTACTGGTTCATGGTCTCCGGCGGCGACGGGTTCTACACGCAGCAGCACCCGCGCGAACCGTGGATCGTCTGGACCGAGTCGCAGGGCGGGAACGTCCAGCGCACGGACATCCGCACCGGAGTCGGGCAGCCGCTGGCCAAGCCGGGATACCGGCAGCGGTACCTCATGCTGGAGGACTCCATCATGATGGTCCGCGGCGACACGATGCGCCCGCCGCCCCGCGAAACGCAGCGGCAGCTCGCCGACCTGCGCAGCCGGCAGGTGGCCGATTCCATCGAGTGGACGATGCGGTACAACTGGAACACACCGTTCCTGCTCTCGCCGCACAACCCCGACGTGTTCTACATGGGCGGGAGCCGTGTCCTCAAGTCGATGTGGCGCGGCGACAACCTGTTCCCGATCTCTCCCGACCTCTCGAAGAAACAGTGGGCGAAGATCGATACCAGCATGACGAAGACGGGCGGCATCACGCGCGACGCCACCGGGGCCGAGACCTACGGCACGGTGGTCGCGCTGGCCGAATCGCCGGTGCGGCCGGGATGGCTGATGGCCGGCACGGATGACGGCAACGTCTGGACGACACAGAACGATGGACAGACGTGGCAGCAGATCCCGATGTCGCGGTTCCCGGGCATCGCCCCGGGCGACATCTACACGGGCAAGTTCGAGCCGTCGCGCTTCGACGCCAGCACGTTCTACGTGACGTTCGACAACCACCGGAACAACGACTTCACGCCCTACGTCTACGTGACGACGGATTACGGGCAGACCTTCCGGTCGATCGTGAACAACCTGCCGAAGGACAGCCCGGCGGACTACGCGCGGGTCCTGCGCGAGGACCCGCACAACCGGGACCTGCTCTTCGTCGGCACCTCGCGCGCCGTCTACACGTCGCTCGACCGTGGCCGCACCTGGCACCGGTTCATGAGCAGCATGCCTAACGCGCCGATCTACGACCTGCAGATCCATCCGCGCGACCGTGAGCTGATCGCCGCGACGCACGGCCGGAGCTTCTGGATCGTGGACATCAACCCGCTCGAGCAGATGGCGGGGGCGGCCGGGGCCCGGGTCATGGCAGGAGGCGCTCACCTGTTCGAGCCGCGTGTCGCCTATGACTACGGCGAAGGGCCGAACCTGGGCGAGTCCTTCTACGGCATCGGGCACAAGACCTTCCAGAGCCCGAGCCCGCCGCACGGCGCCGAGATCTCGTATCGCGTCGGTGCCGGCGCGGCCTCGTCCTCCAACGGGACGCAGGGTAGCGGCCAGGGCCGCGGTGGCCGTGGTGGCGGCCCATCCGCATCCATCCTCATCTCTGACGCCGCCGGCGACACGGTCGCCGTGGTCAACGGGCCGGCCACGCCGGGCCTGCACAAGGTCTACTGGAACTTCCGTGGTCGGGCGACGCCGGTGCGCGTCGCGTTAGGCCCATCGCAACTCCGCGACAGCACGAACATGGCCCGTCGCATCAACGCGGTCTTCGATTCGGTGGCTCGGGCCGGGACAGTGCCTGATACAGCCCTCAATCGGATGAAGAGCGCGCTGCTCGCCGCCAACCTCGGTGCGGCATTCGGGCGCGGTGGTGGGGGCGGCGGTGGACGCGGCGCGCCCACGCCGGGCGGCTGGATTGCCCGTCCGGGCGAGGGGACGGAGCCCATTGGTGGCCGTGGCCGGGCCGGTGGCGGTGCGGCTGGTACCGATCCGTTTGCGGCATTCCCCGGCGGCGCAGAAGCCCTGGCCGTCCTGCTCCGTCCGCGGGGGGCGCCGCCCTTCACGGGTCGCGGCGGTGGTGTGGGCGAAATCGGGCAGCGGGTCGCCGCACTCACCGGCGGCGGTGGCGGCGGACGTGGGGGCGGTGGGGGCGGCTTCGGTGGTGGTGCCCCGCTGGTTCCAGCCGGCGATTACCTGGTGACGCTCAGCGTTGGAGGCCAGACGTACCGGCAGAAGCTGCGGGTCGAGCGGCTCGAAGGATTTGGGGAGGTGCCGCGATAGTTGCCAAGTGGCCAAGTTGCCAAGTTGCCAAGTTGCCAAGTTGCCAAGTTGCCAAGTTGCCAAGTTGCCAAGCTAAAGCTTCGCAACTTCGCAGCTTCGCAACTTCGCAACTCCTCAGCTTCGCAACTTCTCAGCTCACCATCCCGTTCGCGGGCATCATTGGCGACGCGCCGACGCGCACCTG
>DAIUET010000032.1:0-15494 GCA_036845045.1 Gemmatimonadaceae bacterium
TGCTGCGCCGCGGTCAGATGATTCGTCGATGTCAGGAACCTCGATTCACCGGATGCGACGGACTGCGTCTGATCCGGTCATCCCGCCGATCGGGAGCATCAGATTCTCGATGAATTGACGAACCCGAGGTTCGTGACGTACCACTAGCCGGCTGCCTGACGTCGTCTCGCGACGAAGAAGACCAACACACCGGCCAGCAGTAATCCGGTGCCAAACAGCGACGTTTTCGGCGCGGCCACGTACGCGCTCACCACGCCCACCGCCGCGGCGAGGACAAACAGCGCCGGCAGGACCGGGTATCCCAGCGATCGGTAGGGTCGCACATCGTCCGGCCGCTTCCGCCGCAGCACGAACACGCTGGCCCCACCCAGGCCGAAGAAGATCCAGTCCGCGAACACCACCCCCGACAGCAACGACCCGATCCCGCCCCGGGTCCCGAACAACAGCACGAGCGACCAGACCACCATGATCCCGATGGCGACGTGCGGCGTCCCGAAACGCGGATGGATCCGGCCGGCCGAGGCTAGAAAGGCGCCGTCCCGCGCCATGGCGAAGGGAATCCGCGAATTGCCCATCAGCACGACGTTCACGAAACCGAGGATGGACAGCATCGCGCCGATGGTGATCAGCGTGCCGCCGACCGGCCCGACCAGCCTGACCGCGGTGTCGGCCGCCACCGCGGCGCTCGCGGCGAGGCCATCCCGCCCCAGGACGTGAACGTAGACCGCGTTGGCGCCGAGGTAGATGACGATCACGATCGCGATGCCCAGCGTGAGCGCCCGCGGAATCGTCCATTCCGGCCGCCGGATCTCGCCCGCCACCATGTTGAGCTGCTGCCAGCCGCCGATCGTGAACAGCACGGCCACAAATGCCGCCGCGAAACCGGCGAAGAGCGAATCCCGCGGCGCTGGTGCATCGGCGACCGCCGGCGGCACGCCGACGGATGCCCAGAGCATGAAGCCGGCTACGATCAGCGCACCCAGCGCCACGACCTTGGCCACGGTCAGCGCGTTCTGTACCGCCGCCCCGGGCTTTACCCCGAGGTAGTTCGTCACTCCCAGCACGAGAATGGTGAGTGCCGCCATCCCCAACCGTCCACCGACGGGCGCGAGGTCAACGTAGCGCTCCACGTATCCGGAAAAGCCCATCGCGACCGCGGCGAGAGCACCAGTGGAAATGAGCAGGAGCGTCATCCAGCCGCACAGAAACGCGGCCAGCGGGCCGAAGGCCTCACGGATGTAGACGTACGCGCCACCGGCATCGGGCATCATCGCGCCGAGCTCCGCATACGCCAGTGCACCGGCGAGCGCCACCAGGCCACCGATGGCCCAGACGGCGAGAATCCAGCCGCCATCAGGCAGCGCGCGCGCCACTTCGGCCGGCGTGAAGAAGATCCCGCTGCCGATGATGCCGCCGACGACCATCAGCGTACACGACACGAGTCCGAGTTCCCGTCGCAATCCGTGGTCGGCACTCGTGACTCGCGACTCGTGACTCGGCAAGGCGCTCCTCTGGCCTGTGGCCTGTGGCCTGTGGCCTAGATGACCATCATCTCCGTCTGGTACTCGTCAGGCGTCACTACCAGCTCGCCGTCCAGAAAGCAGCAGTTCACTTCACTGCGCACGCCGATCTCGCCGGGGATATAAATCCCCGGCTCGACCGAAAAGCCGATGCCGGGGAAGATGAGCCGCTCCTCGCGCGTTTCGAGGTTGTCGAGGTTCGGTCCGGAGCCATGGAGGTCCTTCTGGTCGATCGAGTGGCCAGTGCGGTGTGTGAAGTACTCCCCGAACCCCCGCGACACGATGACGCGACGGGCAGCGTCGTCCACATCTGCCCCGCGCACCGGGGTCCGCGCCGCCGCCTTCTCCTGGAGCAGGTCGAGCGCGGCGTCGCGGGCATCGCGAACCGACGTCCAGATCGTCTGCGCCCGATCCGAGGGAGCGCCGAGTGACGCCATCCACGTCTGGTCGGCGTAGACGCCGCCGGGCTCGGTCGCCCAGAGGTCGATCAGCAGTGTGCTGCCGGCAGTGATCGCCACGGGCGAGCCGGCCGACGGCTCGTAATGCGGATTGGCCGCATTGGGGCCGAACGACACGTTAGGCGCGTGGCTGAACTCGAGTCCGGAGCGAGTGAACGCGGAGGCGATCCGCTCCTGGACCACGTGCTCGGCGGCCGGCCGCCCGGCCTTCGCCGCCTCGCCCGCAAAGCGCAGCGCGTCCTTCGCGATCTCCGCCACCAGTTTGGCGGCACGCCGGTGCGACGCGAGATCCGCGTCATTCCAGCGGGCGTAGAAGTACGACACCAGGTCACCCGATGAAACCACCCTGGCGCCCGAATGGTGCAGCAGCTCGAGCATCCCGGCCGGGATCCGGTCGAGATACGGCACCGCGCCGCCGGGCGAATACTCCATCGCAATCCGCTTGCCGGCCACCAGCGCGCTCACGTGGTTCTCCAGCGACGGCCACGAACTGTAGACAACCTTCTCCCAGGCCGCCGGCCAGGCACTCCACACGCCCTGCTCGATCGCATGCGTTATCGCGACCGGGACTCCTGTTACCGGCACCCAGACGAAGAACCGGCGCGTGACGAACCCGCCGACCCCGACCAGCTCACCGGCAATCGGGTTGACGCCACGGAAATCGTAGAAGAGCCATCCGTCCACCCTGGCGTCCCTGAGCGCCGTCTGGTACTCGCCCAGGGTTTCCGGCGAGAGACGGATCGCGCTCATTCAGCTTTTGTCGGTCGCCACTCGGCTCGCCAACTGCAGTTGCCTTCACCCCGTGCACTGCAACGCACGTGTTCGACGCCTCCAACGCTGTTGACGAGGAGCCGCAGCAGCTCCTTCAGCCCTGCTTCGTAGTACGTGCAGCCGATCGACCGTTGCGCCGAACCGACGGTGACCGAACGAGCCACCTCGAGATAGATCGACGAACCGATGCGGGTCACCCGGCCATTGAAGTAGCGCGAAGCGAGGCGCCGGGTATGGCGGAGTGCAATGGGGCGCGCCAGGAGCGAGGGCAGCACCAGCAGAAGCCGGCGGGTCATCGGCGAGATGCTCTGATACGCTTCACCCGCCAGGTATCGTCCAGCGGCACGAAACACGGCCTCGGCGTCCGGCCGGCGCCCGATCAGTGTCGCCAGTCCAACCGCTTCGTCGTGAGACGTCCGTTGTCGTCGCTTGACCGCGTCGGTGAAACGGCGGATCTGCGTGTAGACCGTGTCGCTGAGTCCCAGTCTCTTGTTCCGAAGGTCGCTGACCAATTCGGTTTCAACGTCTTCGTCCGGAGCATCCACGTGCCGGACGGCTTGAAGGAACGAGAGGGGGAGGAGGGCGTCGACGGTGGGTGACATGGATTCTCAGCGAACTCGTGCATGCGTACGCTAATGGCCGCCAATCGCGTGTTCAAGAACATCATCGCGTTCAGCGCCCGCGCAAGCGTCTCATCGCGTGCTTCCCGGGTGGTGCGCCGCAACCAGCTTTCCGTCGATGCTTCTTGCGCTCGCTGTCGCAGGTCTGCTGTCACTGGTGGCGTACATCACGCGCCTGCTCACCGCGGGCGGCGCGATGGCGGCGACGCTCGTTGGGGCCGCGGTAATTCTCGGCGGCACGAAGTGGGTCATGATGCTGCTGTTCTTCTTCATCACGTCGAACGCCTTGTCCCGCTGGCGAAAGACGGAGCGTGATCAGCTGACCGGGTCCGTCATTGAAAAGGGATCGCGTCGCGACGCAACGCAGGTGTTGGTCAATGGCGGCATCTTCGCGATCTCGGCGGTTCTCGCGAGCGGAGCGGATGAGTTTACCTGGCAGGCCATCGGCATCGGGGCTCTGTGTGCCGCGACAGCGGATACATGGAGCACGGAGATCGGGACGGTTCTTGGTGGAACGCCGCGCGGCATCCTGAATGGTCGTGTGGTCGCGCCCGGCACCTCAGGTGGCATAACGATTGCTGGCTCGATCGGTGCGATCATGGCTGCGCTACTCACGGCTGTGGTCGCCGGATCCGTTGGTTGGGGAGTGTCAACGATGGCCATTGCCGCTGGTGGCGTGGCCGGGTCGCTGGTCGATTCCCTGGTCGGCGCCTCCGTTCAGGAACGCCTCTGGTGTCCGGCGTGCGACGCATCGACCGAACGACGCGTTCACTCGTGTGGCACGACTTCGGTGCATCGGGGTGGGATACGTGGCGTCGACAACGACATCGTCAACCTGATGAGCACTCTCGCGGGAGCGGTAGTCACATGGACACTCACCTGACCGTTCGATTCCGGCTCTTCCTGCTCGCGTTGTCGACTGCGACGCTCGGAGTAACTGCCTGTGACGTGGGGCCGACCGCCCCGGTGGGTTTCCGTCGTCCGGACGGCACCCTGCAGGGCGGTGGCACGACCACCAGTCCGAGTATCGCCGGTACCTGGCAGCGGACGCTCGTCTTCTTCGACGAATTCGGCTTCATGCACTCGTCGGAGACGACGTGGACGTTCGAAACAGGTGGGCTCGCCGAACGATCGATCGTGACCACCAACGTCACCCTCGGCGCGTCGGACACCAGCTTTACCGAGGCGCGCTGGCGCATCGAGGGGACGAATCTCATCATCGACTTCACGGCGCCTGCCTCTGGTACTATCACGCTGGAAGTCCGCTTGCAGGACTCCACGCTGTTCCTCGCCGGTCAGGAGTATCAGCGGATCAGTTGATGACCGGGCACGATGCAGAGGTCCTGATCGTCGGGGGCGGGCCCGCCGGCTCCAGCGCCGCGTTTTTCCTCGCGCGCGCGGGATGCGACGTCATGCTGGCCGATCGCGCGGCGTTCCCACGTGACAAGGTCTGCTCCGAGTACCTGAGTCCGCAGGCGTCGCGGCTCCTGCACGAGATGGGCGTCCTCGAGTCGCTGGAAGCCGGGCCGTCGGCACAACTCACCGGGATGCGCGTCCACGCCCCCGACGGCGCGACGTTTCAGGGATCGTTCGGCGCAGCGACGGGATATCGCGCCTTTCGCGATTACGGGCTGGCCGTCCGCCGGCCGATCCTCGATGCGGCGCTGCTGCAGGGCGCCGAACGGGCCGGTGCGCGCATTCGCACCGAAGTCGACGTGCGCGACCTTGTCCGCGACGGCAGCGGCCGCGTCACGGGCGTTGTTGCCCGCGAGGGCAATTCACAAACGACGCTGCGCGCGCGGCTCGTCATTGGCGCTGACGGGCTCCGTTCGGTCGTGGCGCGACGCGCGAAGCTGGGCAGGCACGGGCGGTGGCCACGGCGGCTTGCACTCGTCAGGCATTTCCACGGCGTCACCCATGACGCCCCGATCGGGGACATGCACGTCTTCGAGGGTGGTTACGCCGGATTTGCGCCGGTGAGCAGTGAGCTCACGAATGTCGCGGTCGTGATCCCGACGCGCGACAGCCGCCAGATCGGAAACGATCGGGACGAGATCATGCGCTTCCTGCTCGCCAGTCAACCCGGACTTGCGGCGCGTGTCGCCCACGCTGAGCCGGCGACGCCCACCCGCGCTATCGGCCCGTTCAACTGGCGGGCGCGCACCGCCTGGACACCCGGCGCGGTGCTCGTTGGCGATGCGGCTGACTTCTTCGATCCGTTCACCGGCGAGGGGATCTACGCCGCCATGCGCGGCGCTGAATTGCTTTCCATGTACGCGTGGGAGGCTGCGCGCGCGAGGGATTCACACTCCGCCGATGTCGCGCTCGCCGCGTACGACCGGTGTCGCCGTCGCGAGTTCAGCGGGAAGTGGGCGGTGGAACGCGCCATTGCGATGGCCATCGCGTCGCCGCCCCTGATCAACCTGGCCGCGCGGGCACTGGCCCGCCGGTCGGAGCTGGCGGACCTGCTCGTGGGCGTGACCGGGGACTTCGTGCCGGCTCGCGAGGTGCTCAAGCCGCAATTCTCGTTGCGCCTGCTGGCCTCCGCGTTGCTGCCCGAGCGACCGCGGGTTACTTCTCGGCTTCCGGCCGCGAGTTACCAGGTTGCGGAGCCCTGACGGCGGGGTCGTTGTTCCCGCGCCTTTCCTGTCTTCTGCGCATTGCTAGATCCCGACGCGTTCCGGTCAGTGCTTGGCCGCTTTGCTTCCGGCGTGACCGTCCTCACCACGCGCTCCGGCGATGCGGACGTCGGCATGACCGTCAGCTCCTTCTGCTCCCTGAGCCTCGAGCCGGCGCTCGTGCTGGCCTGCGTCGCCAGAACTGCCGACCTCCACTCGATGCTCCCGATGGGTCAGCGTGTTGTGTTCAGTATCCTGTCGGCCACCCAGGAGGCGCTTTCGCGCCGTTTCTCGGAAGAAGAGGGATCACGGCGCTTCGACGGTATCGGCTTCCGGCGGGACCGGCACGGGATCGCAATCCTGGAGGAGGTGCTGGCCTGGATCGAGGGAAGCATTGTCCAGCAGTACGACGGTGGCGACCATTCCATTTTCGTCGCCGAGGTGGACGGCGCGTCGAGCAGTGACCTGCGCCCGCTCCTGTATTACCGCGGCGGTTACGCGGAACTGGA
The DNA here is from genome assembly GCA_036845045.1 of Gemmatimonadaceae bacterium. Taxonomy (GTDB): domain Bacteria; phylum Gemmatimonadota; class Gemmatimonadetes; order Gemmatimonadales; family Gemmatimonadaceae; genus JABWBJ01. The sequence goes on from DAIUET010000032.1 coordinate 6,497, forward strand.
GCGCTGAGCGTGGCATTTCTCACGCCGGCGCGCCGGCGGGGGGTCGAGTGGCTCGATGTGGATCGCGACCCGGCATTGCAGCGGCGGTCGCATCGCGACATTGCGCTCGCCAACCGGTTGTTCGGTGGTATTCACGCTGTCCAGGCTGAACTTCTGCCCTGGTTCGGAAAGTCGGGGTCCTCGGCAACATTGCTCGATGTCGGGACGGGGACCGGCGACATTCCCGAACGGTTACGGAAAGCCGCCGCATCCCGTGAAGTGGCGCTCCACGTTTTTGGACTCGATGGCCGCTTCGAGCTGGTGAAGGCGACGCGCGAATGGCCCGTCGCTGGTGTGGCCGGAGACGCCCTCGCGCTGCCGTTCGCTGCTCGCTCGTTCGATTTCGTGATCGCCTCGCAGGTCCTGCACCACTTCTCGTTCGACGAGGGCCTGCAGCTCGTGTCCGAAATGCAGCGGGTGGCGAAGCGACGCGTTGTGATTGCCGACCTGAGGCGGAGTTGGCTGGCTGTAGCTGGACTCTGGCTGGTATCCTTTCCGCTGGGCTTTCACAGAGTCAGCCGTCATGACGGCGTGGTGTCGATCCTCCGGGGGTTCGAGGCATCGGAGCTGCGGGAGCTTGTGCGGCGATCAGTCGGCATCACACCGGATGTCCGGCGGCGGATTGGCTGGCGTGTGACGGCAAGCTGGAATCCGGACGGGAAACGGGAATCGGGAGACGGACAATGATCGGACCCTGCGCGGCCGGCGTGAGCGACGAAACGTGACTGGCACCTTCGATCTGGGCACCATGCCCGCCGGTCGTGCGATGGAAACGCTCGATGAGCGCATTGTGCGCGCTCCGGTGTCGGTCATGTTCGAACTCGTCAGGGGTGTCGAACACTGGCCCGCGCTACTCGACCACTATCGTTATGTGCGATTCAGGAAGCGGGCTCCCGATGGTGGCGGCATCGTCGAGATGTCGGCCAACCGGCCCTTCGGCATCATCAACTGGCCGACCTGGTGGCTCTCGGAGATGGCGGTCGACGCCGCACGGCCGGCGGTTCGCTTCAGACACATCGGTGGGGTGACCCGGGAGATGGACGTGGAGTGGAGCCTGGAGGCGACCGGGGAGGGCACACATGTGCGGCTGCTGCACGTGTGGGACGGACCACATTGGCCGCTGATCGGCGTCCTGGCCGCGACGGCCATCATCGGACCCGTCTTCATCCATGGCATCGCCAGCCGGACGCTCGAGGGGCTCGCGCGTGCCGCAGAACGAAGTGCCAGGTCAGAGGTCAGAGGCACGAGGTCGGAGGCTGCCGTCCCCATTCCTCACACCCGATGACACGGCGAGTCGTGGTCACCGGTATCGGAGCCATCACCCCGATCGGTCTTGGCCGGGATGGCCTCTGGGGCGGGCTGCGCGCCGAGCGCTCGGCGGTGGGACCGGTCACGAGGTTCGATCCGGCGCCGTTCCGGTCGCACCTGGCGGCTGAGGTCAACGATTTCATTCCGACCGACCACCTCGACGAGCGCCGGAGCCGGCGCTTCGACCGGTTCGCGCAGTTCTCGGTGGTCGCCTCCCGCATGGCCATCGAGGACGCGGGCCTGGTGCTCGAGCGTGAGGATCGCGAGCGCATCGGGGCCATGATGGGGTCGGCGTTAGGCGGCGTGGCGTACGCCGAGGAGCAGATGGGCAAGTACATGTCGGGTGGCCTGCGGGCGGTCGACGCCACCCTGGCGCTGGCGGTCTTCGGCGGGGCCGCCTCGTGCAACATCGCGATCGAGTTCGGCGTCTACGGACCCAACTCGACCAATGCGATGAGTTGCGCCTCGGGCACCATCGCCGTCGGCGACGCCTTCCGGGCCATCCGCGACGACTACGCCGACATGATGATCTGCGGCGGGGTGGAAGCGCCGCTGTCCACGCTCTGCTACGGGGCGTTCTCGCTCATCCGGGCCATGTCCACACGCAACAACGACCCGGCCACCGCGTCGCGACCCTTCGACCGCGACCGCGACGGGTTCGTGATGGGTGAAGGAGCGGCGGTGCTCATCCTCGAGGAGCGCACGCGGGCGCTGGCGAGGGGCGCGCCGATCTACGCGGAAGTCCTGGGATACGGGATGACCAACGATGGCCATCACATGACCGCCCCGCGGCCGGACGGGTCGCAGGCGGCCCGCGCGATGCGGCTGGCGCTCGCCGATGCTCATGTGGACGCCAAGGAGGTCGGGTATGTCAACGCGCACGGCAGCTCGACGCCCCTCAACGACCCCACCGAGACGCTGGCGGTCAAGCAGGTCCTCGGGGACCACGCCTATCGTGTGCCGGTGAGCGGCACCAAGGGATACTATGGTCACGCGTTAGGCGCTTCGGGCGCGATCGAGGCCGCGATCTGCGCACTGGCGCTCGAGCGGGGATGGCTGCCGCCCACCGTGAACCTCGAGTCGCCCGATCCCGCCTGCGACCTCGATTACATCGCCGGCTCGGGCCGCGCAGCGGCGCCGGAGACCATCATCTCGAACTCGTTCGGCTTCGGCGGGATCAACGCGTCGCTCGTCATGCGGAAGGTCTAGGCCACAGTCCGCAGGCCGGAGGCCAGAGACAGAATGGTGGCGGCGCCGTCCGGGGCGGGATAGAATTGCGCGACATCCCGGGTCCGCCCTGTCCCATCCCCTAGCCCGCCTCCCGTGAGACGCAACTTCATCGCTGAATTCGTCGGGACGTTCGCGCTGGTCTTCATCGGTGGTGGCGCGATCATGATGGTGCAGCAGACGGCCGACGTCAGTGGCCTGCTGCAGATCGCACTGGCCCACGGCCTGATCCTGGCGCTGATGGTGTCGGCCACAATGAATGTGTCCGGGGGACACCTCAACCCATCCGTCACGATCGGCCTGCTGGTCGCCCGGCGCATAACGCCGACGCTCGCCGGCGTTCACATCGTCGCGCAACTGCTGGGCGCACTGGCGGCGGCATGGGCGCTGAAGATGACCATGCCGTCCGGGATCTTCGCGGCCGCCCAGGGCGGCGGCCAGTCGATCGCGCTGGACATCACCGCGGCCCAGGCAATCGGGCTCGAGGCCATCGCGACCTTCTTCCTGATGTTCGTGATCTACGGGACGGCGGTGCATGCCAATGCACCGAAGATCGGCGGACTGGCGATCGGCCTGACCATCGCGGCCGGCATCCTCGCGATCGGCCCGCTGACCGGGGGCTCGATGAATCCCGCGCGGTCCTTCGGGCCCGCCGTCGTTTCCGGCGTCCTCGCGGGACAGGTGGTCTACTGGGCCGGGCCGATACTCGGCGCCATCGTCGCCACCCTAGTCTGGGAGTTCGGTATCCTCAGGGTCGATTTCAGGCCGGCCGCCAGGGACTGATCACGGCGGCGGAAGCTGGCGGAACGCTCCGACGCTCCGCTCCAGAATCGGTTACGATCCCGGCCGCTCGGTACGGTACGGGTCCGGTTCCCCGAGCTGCGGTGGCTCGGAGCCCAGCAACGCGCGTTGATGCTCGCTGAGTCGCTCGATCTGAAGCGCCATTGCGTCGATGGCTTCCTCGATCCGCGTCAGCCGGGCCTCGACGAGACTCTGGTCGATTGAGCCGGACCCCGGGCTTCGATCCATGCTTCGGGCAACATTGCGCGCCACTCCGGCGGCGACGGCCGGCACGACCACGATCAGGACGCCGAGGATAAGGAGCAGGGCAAGCAGAATCATCACGGCTGTCGCTCGACCTGCCGCTCGGACAGCAAACGACTGGTGAAGCGCTGGCCCTCGGCGACCCGTTCCACCTCGACCGCCATGGAGTCGATCGCCTGCTCCATTCGTTCCAGCCGCTCCTCCAGTCGCGCCACGCTGCCCTCCGGAAGCTCTTTCCGCCGCCGTGACGATACGATCTGTGCAACCGCCATCGCGATCATGGAGATGGAGATGGTGATGCCGATGACGCCGGCAATCACGATGCGCGCCAGGTTCTCGTCCATGTGCACTCTCCAGACGGTGAGACGGACGCTTCGGTACCCCCGGAATCTACGGAATGGAGCTCCGGTGGGTGTCAGTCTGGCGCTGGCAAAGGGTCGGTCGCGTTCGCACCTTGAGTGGCAATATCCGCCTGCACTTCGCCGGAGTCGGCACTCGCATCCAGCCTCGACACCATGTCCGACATTGACGTCTTCCTTCAGGAAGACCGCAAGTTTCCTCCGCCCGGGACATTCCAGCGCGACGCTCACATCCGCGATTGGTCCGTGCACGAGCGCGCCTCGGCGGATTACGAGGGATACTGGGCCGACGAGGCGCGCAAGCTCGACTGGATGCATCCCTGGGACCGGGTGCTGGAGTGGAGTCCGCCGCGCGCCAGGTGGTTCCTGGGTGGAACGCTCAACGTCTCTCAGAACTGCCTCGACCGGCACATCACTTCGGCCCGGAGAAACAAGGCCGCGCTCATCTGGGAAGGGGAGCCGGGTGACCGCCGGACGCTGACGTACTGGGACCTGTACTGCGAAGTGCGGAAGTTCGCGAACGTGCTCAAGTCGCTGGGCGTGAGCCGGGGGGATCGCGTCGGCATCTACCTGCCGATGATTCCGGAAGCCGCGATCGCGATGCTGGCCTGCGCGCGCATCGGCGCGATTCATTCGGTGGTCTTCGGTGGATTCTCGCCCGAGTCCCTTCGCGACCGGATGAACGACGCGGAGGCGAAGGTGGTGATCACCGCCGACGGGGGGTATCGCCGCGGACAGGTGGTGCCACTCAAGCGAAACACCGACAAGGCCCTCGAGGACGTGCCCTCGGTGCGGCATGTCGTCGTGGTGCAGCGCCGACCGGGCGGGCTGGGCGACGAGTCATTCGCCGAGATGCGCGAGGGACGCGACCACTGGTGGCACCGGCTCATGCAGCACGCCTCGATGGACTCCGAGCCCGAGGCCATGGACAGCGAGGACGTGCTGTTCATCCTGTACACGTCGGGCACGACGGGCAAGCCAAAGGGCATCGTGCACACGACCGGCGGCTACCTCACCGGCGTCGCCACCACGACCCATGACGTCTTTGACCTCAAGGAATCCGACGTCTTCTGGTGCACGGCGGACATCGGCTGGGTGACGGGACACTCGTACGTGGTGTACGGGCCGCTGGCCATCGGCGCGACGTGCGTCATGTACGAGGGCGCTCCCGACTGGCCGGAACGGGACCGGTTCTGGGAGATCTGCGAGCGGCACGGGGTGACGGTCTTCTATACCGCGCCCACCGCGATCCGCGCGTTCATGAAGTGGGGCGACGATCATCCCGCGAAGCACGACCTGTCCCGCCTCCGCTTGTTAGGCAGCGTGGGCGAACCGATCAATCCCGAGGCCTGGATGTGGTATCAGGAGCACATCGGCCAGTGGCGCTGCCCGATCGTGGACACGTGGTGGCAGACGGAGACCGGGGCGATCGTCATCTCTCCGCTCCCGGGGGTGACCGAGACAAAACCGGGTAGCGCGACCCGTCCCCTGCCCGGGTATTTCGCGGCGCTGCTCGACTCCACCGCGAAGGAGATCCCGGTGGGCGGAGGGCTCCTGGCGCTCACGCGACCGTGGCCCTCGATGCTGCGCACGATCTGGGGCGACGACGAGCGGTACGTGCAGACGTACTTCTCGAAGTGGCCGGGGCGTCCCGACCTGTACTTTCCCGGCGATGGCGCCAAGCTGGATGACGACGGCTACTACTGGATTCTGGGTCGGGTGGACGACGTGCTGAACGTCGCGGGCCACCGGATCGGGACGATGGAGGTGGAGTCCGCGCTGGTCGAGCATTTTGCCGTCGCGGAGGCCGCCGTCGTGGGAAAGAGCCATGATCTCAAGGGGCAGGCGATCGCCGCGTTCGTCACCCTGCGGCTGGGGTACCACCCGTCCCCGGCGCTGCGCGACGAGCTGAGGGACTTCGTGGCGCAGAAGATCGGCGGCCTGGCCCGTCCCGACGATATCCTCTTCTCGGCGGACCTCCCCAAGACCCGCTCCGGCAAGATCATGCGCCGCCTGCTGCGGGACATCGCCGAGGGGCGTGCGTTAGGCGACACGACGACGCTGGCGGATCCCGCCGTGGTGGCCAGCCTGAAGGAGCAATACGAGGAGAAAGAGAGCTAGCTGCGTGCTGATTGCTGCGTGCTGCAGCTGCTTCTGCGAGCTGGAACACTGTAACAGCGAGCTGCGTGCTGATCGCTGCGTGCTGCAGCTGCTTCTGCGTGCTGGGGCTGGTGCTGGAACACGGCACCAGCGCCAGCACGCTGCATGCAGCCAATGCAACCAGCGATCAGCACGCAGCCGAGTCAAGCAGGGTTATTGTGGGCGCGCCCTCCACTCAAACAACGCGACGAAGAACGTCACCGTCACGAGGATGGCCGAAATCACGCAGAACATGCACACCGCGTGAATCACGTACAGCTCGAGGTACGTGAGCCAGGCCGAGAAGACCACGCCCCAGGCCGTGAGCGCCAGCAGGGCGTGGCTGACCCAGGTCGCCTCCACGAAGCGCTCGGTCGTGCCTAACAGCGCCACGAGGAAGAGGACCACGTAGAAGCCGACGCCCCAGACCGCCACCGGGATGCCAAGAAACGTCGCCCACCGGCTCAGGTTCACGGTCTCACACGAGCCCACCGTGCAGGCCAGCGTCCCGAGCATCCCCAGCTTGTACATCGCCAGGTACGTCGCCAGCCCCACGCCGCCCAGCGCCAGGGCGGCGATGATCATGCGGCGGGTCACGTCCGGCGCTCCGCGGCGCGGACGATCACTGCGGCGGTGGGGGCGGCTTGCGGAGCGCCGTGTCGCCGCCTAACGGCGTGACGGGCGACGACGCTGCCAGGGCCGCGGCCGAGTCCACGTACGCCTTCAGCTGGTCGAAGCCGAGCGCGCCGGGAATGACCTTGTCGCCGATGATGAAGGTGGGCGTCGACTGCACCAGCCGGCGCTCCCCTTCCCTCATGTTGGCGGCGATGTTGAGCTTGTACTTCTGCGAGTCGTAGCACTCGTTCCACTGCGACTCATTGAGCCCCAGCGACCTCGCCAGGCGGCTGAAGACCGCCTTCGGCCTGTTGGTCACCTCGCCGTTCCACTGGTCCTGAGTGGCGAAGATCTGGTCGTGCATCTCCCAGAACTTCCCCTGTTCGTTGGCACAGGCCGCCGCCATCGATGCATCCCAGGTGTTGCGGTGGATAGGCAGCGGGAAATCGAGGAACCGGAAGCTCGCCTGCCCCGTCTCGACCAGCCGCTTGCGGACGTCGGGTTCGGTCAGGGTGGCGAAAGAGCCACACGCCGGGCATTCGAAATCGGCAAATTCGAGGATCTGGACCGGGGCGGTGACGCTCCCCATCAGATAACCGGAGGCCTCGGGCAGCGGCATGTTCGGGTCGATCGTGATCACGCCCGACGACGTCGACTGGGACATCTGCCAGCCGATGAAACCCACCGCCGCGACCGCGATCACACCGAGCAGGATGTAGAATGGGCGCCGGTCCGCAGGCCGCACCGCGACCTTCTTCTTCGAACCGCCGCCGGCGGGAGAGGCCGCCGGCTTTACCTGCTTTCCGGATCGTCCTCGTCCGGCGTCCATTCGGTCTTTTGCCATTCGATAGTCTCGCTGGATTGGGATTCGGCGACGATCCGCCTGTGTTCGGCGATTTCGGGCGTGTCGAATGTCGCGCGCACTTCGTAGGTGAAAAGTTCACTTCGAATGTCGCCCATGAGCTGGAGCAACTCCCCGGGGTCGCCGAGGAGCTTGCCGGCTTGATCCAGCTCACTGATCCGGGCGGCCAGGGCTCGGAGCAGTGCTTCCAGGCGGCGAGCGCGATCTTCGCCGTACGTCTCTTCAGTCATTGGACGGAGCAAGTTAGGAGGGGGGCGGCGGGCCAGTCCAGCGCGCCCGGGAATGTTACCCCGCTGCAACTGCCTGCCGCGTCGGGACATATCGCGTCGCCCCGAATCCCTCGGTCACGACCCGGTTGGAGCACATCCCCCACCCCCGGTGCGGTCGCCCTTTCGTGAACGAAACGATCGCTTGCCACGTAGGTACAACGGTGTCACTTCACGGTTTATCTTTCGGCGTTGATTTCACAACACCTACCCGGGATTAATGGCAAAAAGACAGGTACGTCGTCCGCGTGAAGTCGCGGTGCCGACCCCTTTCGAGGAGGCTCGCGACGAGATGTTCCAGCACATCATGCAATGCGGGGTGATCGGTTGCGAACCAGAAGATCAGGCCCAGTGGTTCGACGACACGATGCGATACCTCGCCGACAGATTCAGCGAGCTGACGCAGAAGGAACTCGGCCAGATCCGGGTGCTCGGCGAACGATTCGTCCAGCCACCCAAGGCCTCTCCGGCGCCGGTCGCTACCGCGGTCTAAGCTGATCCACCGCCCTCGTTTCCGGGGGCGGTTTCGTTTTCAGCGCCGGCCGAGTGGGACGCGTCGCGTCGCCACCGAAACGCGGAACCCGCCGGCCAGTGCGGCCTCCACGGCCAGCGTCGCGCGCGCGTATGCGGGCAGCTCGGCACCAACGCCAAGCACCAGGCGCGACTGCCAGTCGCTGAACGGGTCGTGGCCCGTCATGACGCCGCCAATCCCGTAAAGCCCGAAACGCGTGGTTCGCAGCGGGTCGAGATGGAAGCGGCCCTGGACCTCGAAGCGGTAACTATCGCCACGTTCGTGGTCGTCCCACGCGGCACCGGCGCCGGCGAGCAAGGCGATACGGAAGTACGTCCCTGACGTGATGTGCACGCCGGCGGCGACTTGGCCGGTCACCACGTCCCCGGTCACTACATCGGCTCGCAACTCCGGTAGCACCCTGCGTCTCGCCGGCTCCTGCGCACCCAGGCACCTGAACGGCGCACCCCCGAGTACGAGCACGCACATGATTTTCCCCAGTCCACGCATTGCAGGAATGCTAAGGGTGCGCCGTCTGTCGTGTTCCCCTTCCCCCGCCAGCCTTCAGCCTGTCCTGTGGCCTGTGGCCTGTGGCCTGTGGCCTGTGGCCTGTGGCCTGTGGCCTGTG
>DAIUET010000033.1:0-15466 GCA_036845045.1 Gemmatimonadaceae bacterium
CCGCAGCGAGCTCCAGATCGGATGGTGGTGACATTACAGATGGGTGATCGCTGATCGCTGATCGCTGATCGCTGCAGAAACGGAGGGCACAGGACTCGAACCTGTAAGCGCATTTCTGCGCGGCGGTTTTCAAGACCGCTGCCTTACCAATTAGGACTAGCCCTCCCGTCCGAAAGATCGCCACGCTGACCGCGCGGAACAATCCGGAGAACGGACCAGCCAGTCGTCTCACCTGCCGCGTATTGCCGGAGACTGGCGCTGGCGCTACGACGATCGCAGAGTCAGAATCCTGCCGCATTCAGGCACTCGCCGCGCCCGAACGGGTGGTCGCGGCCTCATGACCCCACAGGAGGCGGTGATGTCGATTGACGAGACGCGCAAGGTGCTCGAGGCATACTGGGAGGACCACGATCCGCGTTTCGTCGCGGAGAACGCCGTGTTCACCATGCAGGCCACCGGTGAGGAGATCCGTGGCCGCGAGGCCATCGCGAAGCATCTCGCGGGCTTCTACCACGGTGCGCTCGAGGCCCGCGCCGTGCGCACCAACGCGATCTTCGGCGACGACCACGGGGTGCTCGAGGCCCGCGTCGTGGGCCGTCACACCGGCGTGTTCGCGGGCGTCCCCGCCACGGGCCGCGAGGTGGATGTTCCGCTCTGCGTCACGTATGACCTCAGCGGCGGTCTGATCGACCGCGCCCGCATCTACCTGATGGCAAACGTGCTGCTCCGGCAGATCACGACCTAGCTGAGTCGCAACGAGCGAGTTTGTCGCCAGTGGCATGGTGCAGAGCTCGTGTCATGGCGAACCCTGTTCACAGCTTGCACGTCTCGCCGACAGTCTGATGCGAACCGTCGGTTCGTCGAGTTCTGAAATCGGATACGCCGGATCGGACTGAGCAACACACACTGGCGGTAAGTCCGAGAATGGCCTATCCGGCCGTGTCCGTCCCATCCGGTGAATCCGAGTTCCTGACTTCGACGAATCCTGGTGACCGAACATCATATCGGGCACTCGGTGCGACGACCGCCCGGCCAGCACGCACCGCCCGGTCCTTCCGAGGTGGATGGGAGAAGCGAGATGTGAGAGCTGCAACACCGATTCGATGGGGGGCGAGTGGACTCGTAACTCGTCCAACAAGTCCCGCGGCAATCCGGCAGGCAGTTTATCCCACATCCCACATCTCACATCCGGCTTCTGATCGCACCTCGCCACGCATTCAAGACAAGGCCATGTGAAGCAGCGTCAGTTTCCGGTATCCTTCTTCCCCGGTGGTAGACTCGACGGCACGGGCAGTCTTGGCGCCGTGTCGCCCTGAATAGGCGGCAATGGAACCGTGCCGCGTTGATTCATGAAGCTGAAGAACTCGTCGATGCGGGTCGCGCGCGCGACGCCCTCGGTCTTCGCCATCACCTGCCTCGCCCCGGCAGCGTCGCCCAGGTTCTCGAGCGCCTCGCTGAGGATGAGTCCCGTATTCACATACAGCGCCGGGATGCCCACCGACGCCCGGTCCGGCCAGCCGCCCTTGTTGACGAGCGCCGTGTGGCCCTCGAACACGTCATTCCAGAGTGCTCGAGACCGCGGGATGTCCACCCACCCCTCGCCCGGTACCAGCAACGTGTCCCGCGACGGCGTCGGCACCTCGGGCAGCAGCTTTCGCGCCAGCCCCTGCATAACGAGATACGGCCCGAACCCGAGCTCGTGCCCGTAACCGCCTGACGTTCGGGCGAAGTACACCGGTCGGTCCGGGTTGTCGCGTATCATCAAGAGCACGGCGTAATCCGCCTTCGTGAAGACCCGCGGCGGAATCACCGCCTTGATCGCTCCCGCGCTGAACAGCACGGTATCCTGTCGCTGCTCGGCGAGCGGGATCTGGTCCGCTTCGTCCAGCGTCAGGCGGAGCGCCGGATTCGTCGGCTTCGTCCACTGCCTGTCGCGGTAGATCGACGGGCCCTTCGCCGCGTCGTACTCCCGGATGGGCGACCGGATGATCTGCCGCACGTACCAGTCGGTGTTGAGCAGCGAGGTGTTCGCGATCACCACGTCCTTCCGGATACCCTCGACTTCCTGCGCGTACCAGAGCGGGAACGTGTCGTTGTCGCCCACCGTCACCAGGATCCCGTACGGCTCCACCGAATTCAGCAGGTCGTGGGCGAAGTCGCGCGTCGTGGTGTCACCCTGCCGCGACGCCGCGCTCCAGTTCCCGAACAGCGGAATCAGCGCCAGCGCCAGCACCGGCGAGGCGACCGCCCAGCTCCGGCGGGTGGGAAGGGTCAAGGTCTGCTTGCCCAGCTTGACGGATTGCGAGCCCACCATGGCCGCGATCGACTCCCAGACGAAGACGAGGCCTAACGCGGCCCACACGCTCCACGCCGAGAAGCTCCAGAGGAAGAAGTAGTCCCGGTCGCGGACCTCGCGATCGACGCTCTCGCCGAGCACCGGCGCCTGGGAGTGCCCGTACTTGAAGTTCAGGTAGTAGATGAGCACCAGGGTGAGGGTCGCCATCAGCGGCCCGAAGAACCAGAAACTTCGTCGGTCCCGCTGGTAATGGACCCAGCCGCCGAAGAGCCCCAGCACGAGGAACAGCGCGGCCAGGACAGCCTGCATCGCCTGCTGCTCGAGGTAGGCATCGCGCAGCCATTGCCAGCGGAAATACAGCCACCACATCCCGACCTGGGCGCCCAGCGGGGCCTGCCGCTCCGTGACCGACGGCTTCCCGTACTGCTCGCGATTGAAGTTGTACTTGAACGCTTCCCACGTCTGCTGGCTGAACGTGCAATCCCAGTTGAACTCGGTGCGGCAGCCGGTCGGCTCGCCTTCGTTGATCGGCGGGAAGTACGCGGCCCGGATCGGCTGCGTCGCGAACGGCGTCATGCCGAGGATGAGCGCCCCGGCGCCGGCGAGCAACAGCCGCCAGCGCAGCAGCGTCGCCGGCCGCCTGACGAGCACCGCGATGGCCACCGCGGGTGCCGCCACGAAACCCGCCATGTGGTTCGAGTAGCCCAGCCCGAGCAGGTACGCGATGAGAATGAGGATCTTGTCGGCTTTTGGACCGTCGGGATCATCGCACCAGCGGACGGTCAGCCAGGCGATGATCGCCACGCCGACCAGTGAAACCGTGTAGACCTTTTCGTTGACGACCGCCTGGCTCCAGACGGTGAACGCCGTGGCGCCGATGAGGGCTGCCAGCGCGCCGCCGAGGACCCGCTGCCACCGTTCGGGCAGCCAGCTCACCAGGACGCGTTCGGTGATCAGGAACCAGAACCCAGCCGACACCGCCGCGCAGGTTGCGGCCAGCATGTTCACCCAGAACGCCGGGTTCATGCCGGGCAGGATCGAGAAGACGCGTCCGATCAGGACGAAGAATGGGTTTCCCGGCGGGTGCGGCAGGCCGACGACGTACGCGGCCGCGATGTATTCGCTCGTGTCCCACATCGCCGTCGACGGACCGAGCGTGATGATGTAGAGGAGCAACACGAGTCCGGACGCGATTGCCGCGGCGCCGTAAGACGGGCGGTAGTCGAGTTCGGTCGCCAGGGGAGCGGACATTTATCGGGGGACGGAGGTCGTCAGTTGGTCACAGGGCGACTGGCCGGCGGTTGCCGGCGAAAGATGGGCGAGGACGACACGGACGGGTAGGCACGAAACAAAGGGCTTCGTGCTGATCGCTACGTGCTGCGGCTGCTCTCGGGACTGAAGGCTGCGTGCTGATCGCTGCGAGCTGCTGCAGGTGCTGCTCGCTGGTGCTGGTGCTAGTGCTGGTGCTGCGGCTTGGACTATCGAAACCAGCGCCAGCACCAGCCCGCAGCTGCAGCCGCAGCACGTAGCGATCAGCACGCAACCCCTTGCTCAGTGCCGAAAAAGCCTGCGGCCCGTGAACACCATCGTCATCCCGCGCTCGTTCGCCGCCGCGATGACCTCCTGGTCACGCACCGAACCGCCCGGCTGGATGATCGCCGTCACGCCCGCCTCTGCCGCCTGCTCGATTCCATCCCGGAACGGGAAGAACGCATCGGAGCCGAGCGCTGCCCCCTTGGTGTCGTGCCCCGCCGCGCGCGCCTTGTGCACGGCCATGAACGCGGCATCCACGCGCGACATCTGGCCGGCGCCAATCCCGATGGTGGCCTGGTCGCGCGTGAGCACGATCGCATTCGATTTCACGCTCGCCACCGCCCGCCATGCGAACGACAGGTTCTCGCGCTCCGCGTCGGTGGGCGCTCGCTCGGTCACCACCTTCCACGACGATTCATCGGTGAGTGGAGGTGTGCGATCCTGCACCAGGAATCCGCCTCGCACGCGCTTCACGTCGAGGGCTTCGCGGCCCCACTTCGCCACGCCGGCGAGGACGCGCAGGTTCTTCTTGCGCCCCAGAATTTCGACGGCCTCGTCCGCGAACGAGGGGGCCACGATGCACTCGACGAACAGCGACGAAATCGCCTCCGCCGCTTCGGCATCCACCGGCACGGTGAACGCGATGACGGAGCCGAACGCGGACACCGGATCGCACGCCAGCGCCTTGGCATAGGCATCGCGCGCGTCCCGGCCCACGGCGATGCCACATGGCGTCGTGTGCTTCACGATCGCGCAACAGGCTTCGGCGGCGAACGGTTCGGTCGCGAGCAGTGCCCCTTCGAGATCGAGCAGGTTGTTGAAGGACAGCTCCTTGCCGCCTAACTGCGTGAGTGCACCGATTCCGTGGTTGCCGGCTTCGGCGTACAAGGCCGCCTGCTGCTCGGGATTTTCGCCGTACCGCAGCGCCTGGGCCCGACGAGCGTGCAGCGTGATGTCCTCGGGGAAACGCTCGCCACGTTGCGCCGCGAACCACCCGGCGATGGCTGCATCGTATCCTGCCGTATGGGCGTAGACCTTCTCCGCCAGCCGCCGTCGCAGCTCCGCGCCGTCCGAACCGTCACGCAGGGCGTCGAGCACGCGCGCATAGTCGGAAGGGTCAACCACAGTCCAGACGGACGCGTGGTTCTTCGCACCGGACCGCAGCATGGAAGGCCCGCCGATGTCGATCTGCTCCACCACGTCAGCGAACGACGCGCCGGGTCGGGCGGCCGTCTCACGGAACGGATACAGGTTGACCGCCACCAGGTCGATCCGCTCGATACCCTGCGTGGCGATCGCTGCCATGTGTTCGGGCAGGTCCCGGCGCGCCAGCAACCCACCGTGCACCGCGGGGTGAAGTGTCTTCACGCGGCCGTCGAGCATTTCGGGGAAGTTCGTCAGCGCCTCGATATCCCGCACGCGGAGTCCGGCGGCGGTGAGGGCTCGCGCCGTGCCACCCGTCGAGACCAGGTCCCACTCGAGCGCGACAAGTTCCCGTGCAAAGTCGACGAGACCGGTCTTGTCGTAGACGGAAAGAAGGGCTATCGGCATGGCTGAGGGCAGGGCGCGAAGCGCAGGTCGCCAGTCGCACGGTAAGTAGAAAGAGGCGTCATCCGATGCTCGTTACGTCGAGTGGTCTCAGGTCGGGTTCATCGTGATAGACCACACGGTTGTCGCCGCCGAGTCGGATGCGGCCCGACGCCACGGCCTCGACGACCTTTGGATACAGGACGTGCTCGGCTTCGAGGACTCGCCGGGCCAGATCGTCGGGTGAGTCGGCCGGCAACACCGGCACCGCGACCTGGGCGATGATCGGTCCTTCGTCGAAGCGTTCGTCGACGAAGTGGACCGTCGGCCCCGTTAGGCGTGTTCCGCTGGACATCACCGCCTCGTGCACATGACGGCCGAACATCCCCGGGCCGCCGAACGCCGGGAGCAGCGCCGGATGCACGTTGAGGATCCGGCCCCGGAAGTGCGCGACCACGTCGGCCGGAACGAGCCGCAGATAACCGGCCAGCACGACCATCTCGACGCGATGGGCCGAGAGAATCGGCATCAGACCCGTCGTGCGGGCGACGCGGTCGAGCGCGATCGCGGTGATACCGGCGTCGCGCGCCCGGGCCAGTGCCCCGGCGTCGGCCTGGTCGCTGGCGACCAGCACGACCTGCGCCGATCCCGCGCCCCGCAACGCTGACTGATGGTCGAGGATCGCCTGGAGGTTGGTTCCGCTCCCGGAGGCGAGCACGGCCACACGAGTCATGGCTTGAACTTAGCCGGGCACGCACCCCGACGCAGCGCGACGATCAATGCAATTGCGCCAGATATGCGTCGACGCACTCGCCGAGCGTTCTCACCAGGATGCCTCGCTCGCGCGCCAGATTCAGCTCGCCGTCGGGCGTGCTGCCTGAAGGCACGAGCCGCGCGTATCCACCGAATTCGAGTCCTGGAGCGACGTCGCGATGCCGGTCGCCGGCATACAGCGATGCGGCGAGGTCGATGCCGAACTGCTCGGCGGCGCGCCGGTAGAGCAGGGTGCCCGGCTTCCTGCACTCGCAGGGACCGTTCACGTCCGGATGGTGCGGACAGTGAAACGTCGCGTCGATGCGGGCTCCTGCGTCGTGCATGAGAGCCACGAGTCGCGCGCGCGTCGATTCATACTGGTCACCGGTCAGCAGACCCTGCGCGATGCCGGACTGGTTGGTGACCACGATGGCCAGGACGTCGCGTGCGTTGAGCGCGCGCACGGCATCGGCCGCACCGGGCAGCAACCGCATGCGATGCGCATTCGCCAGATAGTTCGCGTCCTCGATGAGCGTACCATCGCGATCGAGGAACGCGGCCCGTCGCGAGCCGGTCATGCAGTGAGCGCCCGGATGGTGGCGGCCGCGATCGCCGGATCCTGGTCGACGATCACGGATCGCAGGTCGAGCAGAAGACGGTCATCGACGATGCGCCCGATTACGGGTTCTTCGGTCAGGCGAAGCTGCCGTTCCACGTCCGCACCCTTGCCCCGAATCGCGACGGCGCTGGATTTCAGGCGGGCGGTCGGAAAGGCACCGCCGCCAACCGCCGCCTCGCTCGCGACCACGTCACACGCGATCCCCGCCTGTCGCAACTGCTCCGCGAGGGCCACCGCCCGCGCCTGCACGGAATCCGCGGAGGCGGTCACCATCGCGAGGACCGGAATCTCGCGCACCGCCCGCGCCGGATCGCGGTACAGCGCCAGGGTCGCCTCGAGCGCCGCCAGCGTCAGCTTGTCCACGCGGAGCGCCCGCGTCAGCGGATTCCGCCGGCAGGCGTCGACTGCCTGACGAGTGCCCGCCAGGATCCCGGCCTGTGGCCCGCCCAGGAGCTTGTCGCCGCTCATGACGACGAGCGTGGCGCCGTCGCGAACGGCGTCGGCGACCGTGGGCTCACCGCCCAGGCCATGCGCCTCGAGCGACAACAGCAACCCGCTCCCCAGGTCCATGAGGAGTGGGAGGCCGGCCTCGCGCGCCATCACGGCCAGGTCGCGCAGCGTCGCCTCGGCGACGAATCCGCGCACCTCGAAGTTGCTGCGATGCACCTTGACGATCGCGCCGGTGCGGTTGCCGATGGCGCGCCGGTAATCTTCCGGGTGTGTGCGGTTGGTCGTACCCACCTCGCGGAGGACGCTTCCGCTCTTCGCCATGATGTCGGGAACGCGGAAGCTACCGCCGATCTCGATCAGTTCCCCGCGCGAGACGATCGACTCGCGCCCCTCGGCCAGTGTGTTGAGCGCCAGCACGAGCGCCGCAGCCCCGTTGTTCACCACCAGTGCGTCCTCGGCGCCGGTGAGCTCGCGCAGCAGCGACGCGCAATGCGCATAACGGGAACCACGCTGGCCCTCGTCCAGGTCGTACTCCAGGTTCGACGCCCCCGCGGCCGTCCGGGCGATGGCGTCGATTGCCGCGCGGGCCAGCGGCGCCCGCCCCAGGTTGGTATGCAGGATGACGCCGGTGGCGTTGAACACCGGGCGGAGCGATGCCTGCTCGCGCCGTGCCAGCTCCTCGCGGATCATTCGCAGCCATCCGCCGTCGTCCTCGGGCGCGGTAGTGGGGTCGGCCCGGGCGCGATCGACCGCCGCGCGGATCGCGTCGGTAACCAGCGCACGCGGCGAGTGCTCCGCCATGGTCTGAACATCCGGCATGGCGAGGAGCGTGCCGACCGCGGGCAGCGCGCGTCGCGCGTCACCCACGAGTGCGTCCAGTGTCGGGACGGACGCGACCCGTGTCGGGTCGAGCCGCCGGTCGGGGCGTGGTGAAGACGCGCGAGGAAGTCCGCACGGCGCCGGTGACGCTGCGGAGACTGTCCGCCGTTATGCGGTAGGATGTGCCGGGACGGAGTGCTTCGCGGAACTTCACGTAGAGGACCGTGACCGGAATCCGCGCCGACGGACGCGGCACGATCCGGTCGGAGGTGTCGCGCGGGGGCGCAGGTGGCGGAGCCGTCACGGCGCCGGGTCGGCGGCCGGTTGGTCGTGGCGGCGGGGCAGCCGGAGGAGGTGCCGCGGCGGCGCGAGCTGAATCCGCGGCGCGAACGGAGTCCGCGACGAACACCCGGCGCACCGAATCCTGGACCTGGCGCGCACGGACGGAATCGGCTGTCCGGCGATCCACGTCGGCCTGGGTCAGGATCGTGTCGAACGGCACGTCCGTACTGTCCGCCGCCCTGATCGAGAAGAACCGGCGCGCCGGGACGAAGAGCGTGTCGAGCGGGCGGTCGAGCGAGAGGCGCAGCGTGAGACTGTCACGCAGCTCGGCCGTCGCCAGGCCGACGCCTAACGAATCGCGGACCGCCGCCAGCATCTCGCGGCGCAGGGAATCGGCCAGGGTGACCGTGATCGTATCGAAAAGCTCGCGCCCGTCGGGCACCCGGTTGCGGTTGGCGTCGATCAGCGCCTGCAGCAGGAACTGTCCGGACGGCAGGTGGGAGATGACGAAGACACCCGATGAATCGGCCTCGGAGACATACCTGGAGCTGTCCGGGAGCATGATCGCCTCGACGATCGCCCGCGGCGCCACGCGCGCCGCCGCCCAGTCGAAGACACGACCCGTGATGCGGCCGGTGGCCAGGGATGGCCCGGTCGAAAACACGATCGTGACGCCGGCCGAATCGGCATTGTTGTCGAGATCGGACATCCCCGGCAGCATGCGTACGGTATACGTGGTATTCGGGCGCAAGCCCCCACGTGGCGTGAGGATGACGCGCGTCCGCCGCCACGAGACGCCGGACGGGCCGAGGCTTGGAGAGACGGTGAACAGGTCGGCGAGGGCGGGAACGCCACGGGGTCGCTCGGACACGACTTCGTCGAACTCGAACGAGATCGCGTTCCCGCGCACGTTGAGCGCGTTCGTATCCGGGGTGACGCGCAGCAGCCGCGGTGGGTCGCGATCCGGCGGGCCGCCCGGCGGCATGCCCGCCTGTGCGCACCCGGCCACTGCCAGCGCGGCAATCAACCGCCGCACAGCGATCGAACCTTGTCGGCCAGCAGTTCCCGGCGTGAGGACCACTCGCCTTCCTTGACCCGCTCGGCCTCGACGACGTCGGGCTTTGCCCGCGCAAGGAAGTTTTCATTCCGAAGACGTCCACGCAGCGCGTCGAGTTGCTTCTCCAGCGAGGCGAGCTCCGACTTGAGGCGCGTACACTCCCGCTCCACGTCCACCACGCCGGCGAGCGACAACACGACCTGGGTGCCATCGCTCAGCACCGCATGGGCTGACGATTCGGAGGGTGTCGCATCGGCCACCGTGATCTCCGCGCGAGCCAACCTCCCGGCGAGGGGTGCCTCCTCGGTGAACAGGCTGCCCGACGCCGAGGAAGGAACCAGCGTGCAGGACACCGTCTTCCCGGGCGCGACAGAATAGTCCGCGCGCAACCGGCGGATCGCGTTGACGGCTTCGATGACGAGATCGAAATCCGCCGGGTCACCCGCGATCGTCCGTACCGCGGGCCATGCGGCAGATGCGAGCGCACCGCCGTCATGACGGGGCAGCCGTTGCCAGAGCTCGTCGGTCACGAACGGGACGATCGGCTGGAGCAACCGCAGGACCTGGTCGAACGCATGCACCAGGACAGCCCGTGCCACTTCGCGGTCCTCGCCGGGCACCGCCAGTCTCGCCTTGACCGATTCGAGGTACCAGTCGGCGAGTTCGCTCCACGCAAAGCCGCGCGCCGCCTCCGTGTACTCGTTGAGCCGAAGGCCCGCGTATCGTTCGGCCTCGCTCCAGTTGGCATCCCGCGGACGTCCCGGGCCGAGTGCCTGGTCGCAGGCGCGAATCGCATCGTTCAACCGGCCCACGATCCACCGGTCCGCCCTCGTCAGGCGCTGCCCGGCGATGCTGTCGAGGGACGACACCGGCTCCGTGCCGACGTTGGTCAGCAGGAACCGCCCGATGTTCCACAACTTCGTGACGAAGTTCCGCCCCGGCGCGAAGCTGCGTTCCAGGTCGTCAGGATCGAGGATGGTGTCGGCGCCAAGCCCCATGCCGGCGATGACCGTGTAGCGCAACGCGTCCGCACCGTAGTCGCGCGTCACGTCCAGCGGGTCGATCCCGTTGCCCAGCGACTTGGACATCTTCAGGTGGTTCGTATCGCGCACCGTGCCGTGCAGGTACACCGTGCGGAACGGGGGCTCGCCGCGGAAGGCGTACCCCATCATGATCATGCGGGCGACCCAGAAGAACAGAATCTCGGGCGCCGTAATCAGCGTGTCGGTCGGGTAGAACGCGCGCAGGTCTTCGGTCTCGTCG
The DNA here is from genome assembly GCA_036845045.1 of Gemmatimonadaceae bacterium. GTDB lineage: Bacteria > Gemmatimonadota > Gemmatimonadetes > Gemmatimonadales > Gemmatimonadaceae > JABWBJ01. The sequence goes on from DAIUET010000033.1 coordinate 10,600, forward strand.
GGCCAGCCGAGCGTGCTGAGAGGCCACAGCCCGGAGGAGAACCAGGTGTCGAGGACGTCCTCATCCTGCCGCACCGGTCCTGAACAGGCAGGGCAGCGTTCCAGATTCTCGCGACTGGCGCTCACACGACCACAGCCATCGCAATACCAGACCGGGATCCGGTGACCCCACCAGAGCTGCCGCGAGATATTCCAGTCGCGAATGCCCTCGAGCCAGTTGATGTAGACGGCTTCCCACCGCTCGGGAAGGATCCGGATCGTGCCCTCGCGCACGGCCTGCAGCGCTGGCGCGGCCAGTGGCTTCATCTTCACGAACCACTGCTCCGACAGCCGTGGCTCGACCACGGTGTCGCACCGGTAGCAACGACGGATCGAGTGGCGGTGGTTGTCCACCTTCACCAGGAACCCGCCCTCGCGCAGAAGCTCGACGATTTTTTCGCGCGCCTCCATGCGATCGAGTCCGCGGATGCTTTCGGGCACACGGCCGGCGGCATCCATGGCTTCGCGCACGAACCCGCTCTCGTCGATCACGACGGGCATCGCCAGCTGATGGCGTTGCGCGACGTCGAAGTCATTGGCGTCGTGGGCAGGCGTGATCTTCACCGCGCCGGTGCCGAACGTCGGATCGGAGTACTCGTCGGCGATGATCGGAATCTCGACGTTCGCCAGGGGGAGTAAAACGGTGCGCCCGACGAGGTCCGTGTACCGTTCGTCATTCGGGTTCACCGCGACGGCCACGTCGGCGAGCATGGTCTCCGGCCTGGTGGTGGCGACCACGATCCGGCCACCAGCGTCGCGGGCATGCACTGACGTCACCGGGTACGCGATGTGGTACAGCTTCCCGTCCGTATCGTGATGCTCGGCTTCCTCGTCGGAGAGCGAGGTGAGGCAACGGGGGCACCAGTGGATGACGCGGTGCCCACGATAGATCAGGCCACGCTCGAACAGGCGCACGAAGGCCTCGCGCACAGCCCGCGACAGCTGCGGCGACAGCGTGTACGCGGTGCGCGACCAGTCCGCCGAGGCACCGATCGCCCTCAACTGCTGGAGGATCACGCCGCCCGTTTCCGCGACGAACTGCTCGGTGCGGTGCACGAACTCAGCGCGCCCGACATCGTGGCGGGTCTTGCCTTCGCGGGCCAGCATCTTCTCGACCACGTTTTGCGTCGCGATGCCGGCATGATCGGTCCCCGGCAGCCAGAGCGCCTCGTCGCCGCACATGCGGCGCCAACGGATGATGACGTCTTGCACGGTGTTGTTCAGTCCGTGGCCCATGTGCAGCACGGCCGTCACGTTCGGGGGCGGCATCACGATGACGTATGGTTGCCGCGTGCCGCCGGCGCGTACCGAACGTGCCGCCTGCGCCTTGAACAGGTCTCCGGCGAGCCAGCGCGCGTAGGCTGGCCCTTCGACTGACGCAGGATCGTACTGGGACGGGATCTCGCCGTTGTTCGACATGGTCACAAAAGATAGCAGGCGAGGCCGCAGTTCAGGCTTCGTCGCGGTCAACAGCGACAGCGCAATGCGCCGGACCAGGTATGGAAGCGCACTGGTACGACGGAGGGGCTAGCCTGCCTCAGGTGCGATCTTCGGGTGTCGGAGCGTCGAGGGGATCGCGGGCGACGCTGGCCGTATCCATCGTGCCGCCTGTCCGTACCTCGATGCGATTCAAGACCATGCTCACGCCGGGAATACCGCGCACCAGGGCGGCTGCGCGGGAGACTTCCTCGATCGTGTGGACGGTGCCGGTCAGCTCCACCACACCGTCACCCACCACTGCAATCTCGATGTTCCGCGCGCCCAGGACTGGCTCATCGTGGAGCTCCTGCAGAACACGCTCCTCGAGCCGGCGGGCTATCTCATCGGCGCGACGTGCCGAGTCGGAAACACCGTTGTCCCGACCAACGGCGGCGAGTTCGTCCTCGAATTCGTCCTCTTCGTCGAACCCCTCCTCGTCGTCGTCTTCGTACGTCTCCGAGGTCACGAAGCGCGCGTCTTCGAGATCGTCTTCTTCGAAGTCCTCGTCGTCGTCGACTTCGTCCGGATCCTCGTCGGCTTCGTCGTCCAGATCCGACACGGCATCGACGCCCAGGCGCGCGCGCCGTTCCGCCGTCAGCTCATCGCTGAGCCAGATGTCGCGTAGCGACTCGAAGCGATCCCGCATGTCCTCGAGGAACGAGTCCATACTGCGATAGCGGCGGCCCAGATAGAGTCCCGCCGCGGCCCCGGCCACCGCACCGGCGGCCATCAGCAGCAGCGTGGGACGCTCATCCTCGCGAACCGTTTTCACGTGACGTCGGCGCATCCGTTCCCGTGGCGTAGAGTGCTGTCGTACGATAACTTGGGCATCGTGGAATTGCGAACCGATGACGGCCGAGCCGCTCCTGCGCGCGCTGGCCGTTTTCTTGTCTGGGCGATCCTTGTGCTCGTGCTCGTCGGAGGGGTTGCGGCGGCGCTGGTCTATGGACCGCGCTTGACGCCGCTACTCGACACGCTCCCCTGAACCCGATGCAGAACGACAACCCGAATCCGGCGGACGAAACGATCACCCTCTCGCTGCCGGACGGATCCGAGCGCCAGGTGCCGGCGGGTACACTCGCTCGGGACGTGGTGGCCTCGATCGGGCCGCGCCTGTTGCGCGATGCCATCGCCGTGAAGGTCGGCGAGGCGGTGCAGGACCTGATGACGCCGCTTCGGCGCAGCGATGCCTTCCGCGTTTTGACGCAACGGGATGCCGAGTCGCTGGCGGTCCTCAGGCACTCCGGCGCCCACATCCTGGCCACGGCCGTCAGGCGCCTGCGGCCGGAAGCGCACATCGGATTCGGTCCCGCGATCGAGGACGGCTTCTACTACGACTTCGAGGTCGAGAAGCCGTTCACGCCGGAGGACCTGGCCGCCTTCGAGGAAGAAATGCGCAAGGTGGTCGCGGAGAAGTATCCGTTTCTCCGCGAGGAGGTCGATCGCACCGAAGCGCAGCGACGCTTCGCCGAGGATCCACTCAAGCTCGAGCGGATCGGCGACCTTGGTCCCAACGAGGTGATCTCCACCTACACGGACGGGCCCTTTATCGATCTCTGCCGCGGCCCGCACGTCCCGGACACGTCGTACCTGAAGCACTTCAAGCTGCTCCACACCGCCGGGGCGTATTGGCGTGGCGACGAACGCCGCCAGATGCTGCAGCGCATCTACGCCACCGCGTTCTGGACGAAGGAGGACCTCGAGGCGTACCTGCATCGCATCGAGGAAGCGAAGCGGCGCGACCACCGCGTGCTGGGCCGCGCGCTCGACCTCTTCTTCTTCAATCCGGTGTCGCCGGGTGCGGCGTTCTGGACGGAACGTGGGACGATCCTCTTCAACGAGGTGATCGGGTTCATCCGCGAACGCCAGCAGGAGCACTTCATCGAGGTCAGGACGCCGCTGCTGTTCGGCAAGGCCCTGTGGGAGCAGTCGGGCCACTGGGGGAAGTACCGCGAGAACATGTTCCTCGTGCACAACAACGAGACGGGTGAGCAGGACATGTCGCTCAAGCCCATGAACTGTCCCTCGCACTACATCCTCTACCTGTCGAAGAAGCACTCCTACCGCGAATTACCGCGCCGCCTGGTGACGTTCGACGTGCTGCACCGGAACGAAGTGACGGGTGCCTTGTCGGGACTCACCCGCGTCAGGCAGTTCTCGCAGGACGATTGCCACGTCTTCCTCACCGAAAACCAGATCGCCGAGGAAGTGCACTTCCTCATGCGCTTCATCCTCGGCTACTACGAAGCGTTCGGGCTGAAGGCGCATCTCCGGTTCGCCACGCGTCCCCCCGTCCGCATCGGTTCCGACGAGCAATGGGACCGGGCCGAGTCGCGGCTGAAGGAAGCGCTCGAGTCGACCGGGATGGAGTACGAGCTCAAGCCGGGAGACGGCGCCTTTTACGGGCCGAAGATCGACTTCGACGTGACCGACTCCCTGGGCCGCGCCTGGCAGCTCGGCACCATCCAGCTCGACTACGAGGCGCCGGAGCGGTTCGACCTGCAGTACGTCGGCGAGGACAACGCCATGCATCGTCCGGTGGTGATCCATCGCGCGGTCAGCGGTTCGCTCGAACGGTTTATCGCCATTCTCGTCGAGCATTTCGCGGGCGCGTTCCCGGTTTGGCTCGCCCCGGAGCAGGTACGCGTGCTGCCGATTTCTGACGACCTCGCGCCCCAGGCCAGCGAGGTCGTGGCGCAGATGAAGGGGGCCGGGATCCGGGCCGTGCTCGACACCCACGACACGCTGAACTACCGGATCCGGGAAGCAGAGATGTTGAAGGTGCCGTATATGGCAGTGGTGGGTCGTCGTGAGGCCGAAGCGGGAACGCTGGCGGTTCGAACTCGAGGAGCAGGGAGAAAGCAGGACATCCTACCCGTTGCGGAATTCATTGACCGAGTTCGGAGCGAAATCCAGAGCCGCTCGCTCACTCCATAGAACGTTCCCAGAACAGCCTTTCACCACGGAGGACACGGGGGACACGGAGAACCATCGGAGTAATTGTTCGGTGTGCACGACCATACAGTCCTTATTGATTGCCGCCCCCAATGAAGTCCTCCGTGCGCCTCCGTGTCCTTCGTGCCCTCTGAAAGGCTTTCAATCCGCGAGAATCAGTCCGCCCGCAACCAGAAGACCGACCCGACTGTCCAACCCGGTGCTCTCAACCGAGATGTAACGATGAGACGTATTCTCTTTATGCTGCCGGTGCTCACCGCGTGCGTCGCCCCACTCAAGCTGGCAAGGGACGACTCGCCGGTGGTCCTGGCGCGCCACCTCATCACCGCGCCCGATCCCAGCGTCCGCGGCGCACACACCGTGCGGACGCTCTATTACGGAAGCGGGAGCGACAG
>DAIUET010000034.1:0-15395 GCA_036845045.1 Gemmatimonadaceae bacterium
GCCTCCCGCTCCCGGGACGCCGAAGGACTTCCGGGTGCCGCCGCGCCGCACGTTCACGCTGCCTAACGGGCTGCAGGTCACCCTGGTTCCGTTCGGGCGGGTGCCCAAGGTCGCGATCGAGCTGGAGGTCCGCACGGGGATCATCGACCAGGGGCCCAACGACATCGCGCTGTCCGCCGTGATGAGCGACATGCTGCTCGAGGGCACCACCACACGGACGGCGCAGGACATTTCGCGCCAGGCCGCCGAGATGGGCGGGTCCGTGAACGTCACGCCGGGCTCGGAGGTCGTCGCCATCGGCGGTGAGGTGCTGAGCGACCGCGGAAGCGCGTTCATCCCGCTCCTCGCCGACGTCGTGCTCAATCCCCGGTTCGACGAGGCCGACCTCAAACGCACCATCGACAAGCACGCCCGGGACAACGCCGTCGCCCTGGCGTCGCCCGGTACGCTGGCGCAGAAGCGCTTCCGCGAGATCATGTACGGCAGTCATCCGTTCGCGAACGTCTTCCCGCCCGAGGAAATGCTGCGCGGGTTCACCGTGGCGCGCGTCCGCGACTTCCATACACGCAACTTCGGCGCACGCCGCTCGCGTCTCTACGTGAGCGGCGTGTTCAACTCCCGCGAGATGGAGCAGGCGATCCGGGACGCGTTCGGTGGCTGGGCGGAAGGCCCGGCGCCTACCGAAAACCCACCCGTCATCACGGCCCGGCGCCAGGTCGACGTCGTCGACCGCCCCAATTCCGTGCAGAGCAGCATATGGATGGGGTTGCCCGTCGCTGATCCCTCGCACGCGGACTGGGTGAAGATGAACGTGACGGACGCGCTGCTCGGTGGAGCGTTCGGCTCGCGCATCACGTCCAACATCCGCGAAGACAAGGGTTACACGTACTCGCCGGGCTCCTTCATCTGGACGCGGAAGAAGGCGTCGATGTGGGTGGAGACCGCCGACGTCACGTCAAACGTCACCGGAGCGTCGCTCACCGAGATCTTCAGGGAGATCGATCGCCTTCGCACCGAAGCGCCGCCACAGGCGGAGCTCGACGGCATCAAGAACAACCTGGCCGGCGTATTCACGGTGCAGAACAGTTCGCGGTTCGGCCTGATCAACCAGCTCCAATTCGTGGACCTGCACGGGCTGGGCGACGACTACGTGACGAACTACGTGAAGAACATCCTGGCCGTTACGCCCGAGGACGTGCGCGCAACGGCCGAGAAGCACATTGATCCCCAGAAGATCTCGATCGCCATCGTGGGAACGAAACGGGACATCGAGAAGCAGCTGGGCGACGTCAAAGTCGTCCCGCCCTGATGTCCGGCGCGGCGCGCCACCAGCGTGCCGGCGGCGCCGGAGGTTGCGCAGATGTCTTCCCCGAGCGGTCGATCAGGTACTCCGCAGCAGGTCCTCGTACTTGTCGAGGAACCGCTTCATGTGTGGCCGGCGATACTGCATGATGAACCGCGGATGTTCGAGCATCAGCAGACTCCCGAAGAAGCGGTGCTTATCATTCAGCCGGCTGAGTAACGTGTAGTTCCGCCCGGTACCCAGGACCACGGCAGTATCCCGCCGGGCACCGAAGTCCAGTTGCGTGCGCAGGCAGTTGATGACGAATGGCCGGAGCGCCTCGAGCAACTTCGGGTCATCGTAGTAGTTGTAGTTCTTCCCGTCCCTCGTGAAGCCAACCGGGGACGCCGCGGTGATGAAGAACGACCCGTAGAACTTCGACGCGCCGCCGAAGCGGTCAATGAGTGCTTCGATGAACTCGGCGGACAGTTCCCGACGTTTCGGGAACGGATTCGCAATCCCGCACTGTCGTTCGAGCGACACCGGGTCGGTGAAAGGAATGCCGGTTGCGCCGCCGCCAAAGCGTCCCGGGTTGATGCCGATCAGGAAGACGCGCGGCGCCGCATCACCGAAGAACTTCGTGTAGAACGTGGTGAGGCAATGCCTGACGACAGGATCCCGGAACGGGAACAGTGCCTTGACACCACTCCTGAGTCGTGGCGGAGCCAGGTGCTCATAGAAGTCGATGACGCGCGATCCGAACGTACGGGCCGGCAGGGGTTTCACCAGGCAGGATTCGCCTGCGTCGAGTCGCCACCCGCTGCGATCAGAGTGCGGGAACAACCGGACCGCGTCGTGTGCAGGAATCCAGCGGCAGATGTCACTTGTGTCGAGTGCCGGCCGGTCTTCCCCTGCCGCTCTTCGGTTTCGGTGTTGCCGATTGCTGCGCTTCGCTCGCCGCAATCAGCTTTTTCGGGGCCGTCATGCGCCACGCATCGCGCAGCAGTTCCGACACCTCATCCCAGTCGGGCGACTTGTCGAGGAAGACGCCGATCCACCCACTCGGCCCCACATACGGCGGCTTGAAGAAGCGCTCGGGCTGCGCGCGCAGCATGAGCGACTGGTTTTCCTTCGTCGCCTTGATCCAGACTGATGAACGACCGGACCCATGGTGATTGCCGTCCGCGGCGTACATCGCGAACAGCTTGTTCTTCACCCGGAATGTTGGCTCACCCCACGCCTCGACTTCATGAGCCTCAGGCAGCGACAGACAGAGCCTGCGTAACGATGCAAGCGGCGAAAGCTTCTTCATGAGGGAAAAGCGGACACAACGTGTATAGGGCCCTGCGGCTGACCCTGCCAACAACCTTCGCGAGGAGCCGCGACTTCCAGTAATTTCGTCGCCCCGGCGTGGATCTGTCCAACGCCGCCCTCTCTGCCCCACAGCCAGCCGGGCGTGGCGAGGAAGCCCCGGCACAGCTTTGGCTCTATGGTTTACAGTGCCTTACCACCGCATGACGATTCGCGCCCGCTTCCCGGGCACCTCGCTGGCGGAGCGGCTCCTGGAGAAGATGGCGTGAGCGACATTCGAACCGAGGGGGAAACGCTGCGCGTCGTCGATCGGGAGACCACGCGCAGTGTTGCTCAGGAACGTCGTCCCGCCGGAGACGAGCTGACGCGCGCTCTGGACGAGCTGGCGCGGGAAGCCGAGTGGCACCGCGTCACCCTGGCAAGCATCGGCGACGCCGTCGTGACGACGGATACGCAGGGGAACGTACTCACGCTCAACGGTGTCGCGGAGTCACTGACGGGTTGGACGCAGGACGAAGCGCGAGGACGGCCGCTCAACGAGGTCTTCGTCACCGTCAACGAGGACCGCCAGACTCCGGCCGAAAACCCGGCACGCACCGCTTTGGAGGAAGGCCGCGTCGTCGGTCTCGTCAATCACACTCTGCTGATCGCGCGCGATGGCAGCGAGACGCCTATCGATGACAGCGCGGCACCCATCCGCGACGAACAGGGGACCGTGCACGGCGTGGTGCTCGTCTTCCGCAGCATCGCCGAGCGGCGCGAGGCGGAACGTGCCTTACGCGAGAGCGAACGCGAGCTCGCCGACTTTTTCGAGCACGCCTCTGTCGGTCTCCATTGGGTGGGCCCGGACGGCACGATCCTTCGCGTGAACAAGGCCGAACTGGACATGCTCGGCTTCACGCGTGACGAGTACGTCGGGCACAACATCGCGGAGTTCCACGTCGACCAGGATGACATCCAGGGCATTCTCAACCGACTCGCCCACGGCGAGATCCTCGGCAACGTCGAAGCCCGGATGCGATGCAAGGACGGCTCGATCCGGGACGTCCTGATCGACTCGAGCGTGCTGTGGGACGAGGGACGGTTCATTCATACACGGTGCTTCACGCGGGACATCACGGACCTCAAACGGGCCGACGAAGTGCAGTCGCGCCTGGCCGCCATCGTGGAATCGTCGCAGGATGCGATCATCAGCAAGACGCTCGATGGCCATATCCTGTCCTGGAATGCCGGCGCTCAGCACCTGTTCGGCTACGCGGCCGATGAGACGATCGGCAAGTCGGTCACCATGCTCATTCCGGCGGACCGCCGGCATGAAGAAGGCATGATTCTGGAGCGCCTGCGACGCGGGGAGCGGATCGAGACGTACGAAACGGTGCGAGTGTCGAAGCTCGGCGAGTATCTCGATGTGTCGTTGACGCTCTCGCCCATCCGTGACCGCGGTGGACGGGTTGTCGCCATCTCGAAGATTGCACGGGATGTCACCGCGCGGCGCAGGGTCGAACGGCGGCTGCGTGCCCAGAACGAAGTCGCGCGAGTGCTCGCTGAATCCGACGATCTCCAAACGGCGGCGCCGGTGATCCTCCGGCACATCTGCGAACTCGTGCAGTGGCAGGTCGCCTCGCTCTGGCTGATCCAGCAGAACCAGCTCATGCGCTGCGTCTGCCTGTATCACTCGCCCTCGGTGTCCGTGCCGGGGTTCGAAGCTGCCACGCGAGAACTGGCCTTCGAACGCGGGAGTGGCCTCCCGGGAAGGATCTGGGAGAGCGGACGACCGGTCTGGGTCACGGACGTCACTGCGGAACCGGATTTTCCGCGAGGACCCATGGCGGCTGCCGATGGATTGCACAGTGCCTTTGCGCTGCCCATCGCAGTGAACGACGATCTCCTGGGCATGATTGAGTTCTTCAGCAACGACGTCCGGCAACGCGACGAAGAGCTGCTGGAATCGATGTCCGCCCTTGCCAGCCAGATCGGCCAGTTCATCGAGCGGCGACGCGCTGAGGACGCATTGCGGGAGAGCGAGGAACGTTTCCGTGCCCTTGCCGACAAGGCGCCCGTCCTCATCTGGCTGAACAACCCCGACGGCGCCGAGTTCGTCAACCGGAGCTACCTGGATTTCCTCGGCGTGAACGAGCGCGAGATCGAGGGAATGAATTGGGCGGAATTCGTTCACCCCGACGACTACGACGACTACGTCGGCGGCTACGTGCAGGCGGTGGAACGGCGGACGCTGTTCCAGCGCGAGTTCCGCTTTCGCCGCGCCGATGGCGTCTATCGCTACATGAAGACGGTCGGCGTGCCACGATTCGCGAGTGACGGGAGCTTCCTCGGCTACATCGGCTCGACCTACGACATCACCGACGTCAAGCGCGCCGAACAGACCACCAGCTTTCTCGCCAGCGCGAGCGCGGCCCTGGCGGATCTCACCGACTACGACAGCACGCTGCAGAAGGTCGCTGCCCTCGCCGTCCCCCGGTTCGCCGATTGGTGCGCGATCGACCTCCTCCAGCGTGATGGGAGCCTGCGTCGCGTCGCCATGACCCATGCCGATCCCGGAAAAGTCGGATACATGCGCGAACTGGAGCGCAAATACCCGCCGCGCACTTCGAACATCTACGGCACGCAGCAGGTGATCCGCACGGGCCAGCCCCAGTGGGCCAGCACGATTTCGGACGAAATGCTGGCCACCATTACCCAGGACGACGAGCACCTCCGCCTCGTTCGGGAACTCGGCTTCAAGTCCTACATCTGCGTCCCGCTCCGCTCCCGGATGCGTGTCCTTGGTGTCATGACATTCGTCGGCGCGAACTCGGGTCGCGTGTATGACGTCAACGACCTCCGCGCCGCCGAAGATCTTGCGCATCGGGCGGTCATTGCCATCGAGAACGCCACGCTGCTGGGACGGCTGAAGGAAGCAGACCGGCACAAGGATGAATTCCTGGCCATGCTGGCCCACGAGCTACGCAACCCGCTGGCGCCCATCCGGAACGCCGTCCAGATCCTCAGGCTCCTCGGCCCCCGCGCGCCCGAGGTCAGCCGCGCGACGGACATGATCGAGCGTCAGACGCTGCAGATGACCCGCCTCGTCGATGACCTGCTCGACGTGTCCCGCATAACGAGGGGAAAGATCGAGCTGCGGAAGGAAACGGTGGACCTCGCGGCCGTGGTCAGGAACGCCGTGGACGCCACCCAGCCGCTCATCGACCGCTGGAGGCACCAGCTCACGGTCTCGCTCCCACCCGAACCCATCACGCTCGAGGCCGACCCGGCCCGGCTCGAGCAGGTGCTGGCCAACCTGCTGAACAACGCGGCGAAATACACCAACCAGGGCGGTCATATCGAACTCAGCGCACGTGTCGAAGGCGGCACGGTTTCCGTGCGCGTCAAGGACGACGGCATCGGCATACCGGAGGGGATGCAACAGCGCATCTTCGACCTCTTCACCCAGGTCGACCGCTCCCTGGAGCGGAGCGAGGGCGGGCTCGGGATCGGGCTGACGCTCGTGCAGCGCCTGGTCGAGCTGCACGGCGGGTACGTGGAGGTGTTCAGCGCGGGCCCCGGGACCGGGAGCGAGTTTACCGTCACGCTCCCCGTCACCACCGGTGCGACACCCGAGGTGCCCCACGCAGCCACGGTCCGCGTGCCGACGCCGTCGCCGCGTCGCGTACTCATCGTGGACAACAACCGCGATGCCGCCGACAGCCTGGCCACGCTGCTGCGCCTGTCAGGGAATCACGTCGACACGGTGTACGACGGGCTCGAGGCGTTGAAGGCGCTGCCGGTATGCCAGCCGGATGTGGTGCTGATCGACATCGGGCTCCCGACGCTGAATGGCTACGAAGTGGCGCGCCGGATCAGGGCGCTCGAGGGTTCGCCGCGCAAGCGGCTGATCGCGCTGACGGGCTGGGGGCAGGAAGAAGACCGCCGTCGATCACGCGAGGCCGGGTTCGACGAGCACCTCACCAAGCCGGTGGAATTCGCGGTCCTGCAGCGGATCCTGAGTGAGAGCGAGGACGGCCGCGGGAAGCGCGCCTAACGCTCGCCGTCGGCGCCCGAATCGCGGTTCCGGCGCAACTGGCTGCTCATGTAGCCGAGGGCCACTACGGTGAGCGCCCCCGTGAGGCCGCCGCGCACACCCGCCGACAGGCCGAGCCAGGCTCCGATGGCCCCGATCACGAGACCGACAAGGACGCCAACGCCGATGCCGGTGAGGATCATGCGCTGGTTGTAGGTCAGGGCCATTCGTAACCCCCGGGGGCGCCGGTTGAGCGTGGATCAGCGGTAGCTTAGCCCACGGCCAACAACGCGCAACCCGTGGCGCATGCGCTGGCAGTAACCTGCGCGCGTTCAATAGGACGGTTGTCACCCTCACGTGACACGGCGCGAATGACATCGGTCGGTCTGACGACGGCTTGGGTCATTACGAGTGGCCGCGTTTCCCGCTTCAGCGGGATCCTGAATCAACGATTCGCAGCATTTCCGCCGTTTCTGGTAATCCGACTGGACGTAGTCAGGGATGCAGGTATGATCACGTGTCGAACGCAACAACTTGCCGGACGTTTTACCGCCATTCGCGACCGGAATCTCCAGTTCGACAGGTGTCCCCCTCCATCACGGCCATGTCACGTAACGCCCTCCTCCTGCGCCGTCACCTCGCGCCTCTCGTTGTGTCTGCGTTTGTGGCCGCGTGTGGTGAAACGGGTCCGTCCGAGCTCCTGCCTCCAGCGGCGGTCACCAACGTTACCGGTGTCCCGCTGTCCGGGGCCGCGGGCGAAGCGCTGGCTGAACGGGTCGTCATTCGCGTGGAGGACGCGGCCGGGAATCCACTGCCCGGGGTGACGGTCGCCTTTGCGGTCTCCGGCACCGGGGCGAGTGTCGATCCCGCCAGCGCGGTCACGGACGATCGCGGAGAGGCGCGCACGCGCTGGACCCTGGGTCGCACCCCGGGCCAGCAGACGCTCACCGTCACCGCGGCCGGCAGCACCACACTTCAGGTAACGGCGACGGCTGGTCCGCCGCGCGTCGCCTCGCTGGCAGTGAATGCCGGTAACAACCAGAGCGGGACGGCCGGCAGCACCCTTCCCACCGGCCCGTCGGTCGTGGCGCGTGATGCCGGCGGCAACGCGGTGGAAGGCGTGACGGTGTTCTTCAGCGTCATGAGTGGCGGTGGCAGTGTCGCGCAGCCATCGGCGGTCACGAACACGCAGGGCATCGCGTCAGCAGGCACCTGGCAGCTTGGTCCGGGGACAGGCACGCACCTCCTGTCAGCGCAGGTGCCGCAGGCCGGCGTCGCCAACAACCCGATCGTCTTCACCGCGACCGCCACCGCCGGCGCGGCGGCCTCGGTGACGGCCATCTCCGCCACGCAGCAGACCGCACCGGTCGGCACGCTGGTAACGAGTGCGCCGAGCGTAGTGGTGCGCGACGCCGGCGGAAATCCGGCGCCTAACGTTGCGGTGACGTTCGCCGTGACGTCGGGCAACGGGCAGCTCGCCGGCGCCTCGCAGACGACAAATGCCCAGGGCATCGCGACCGTGACATCGTGGCGGGTGGGAACCGCGCCGGGGACGAATACCGTGACGGCCACGGTGAGTGGTCTGGTGCCGGTCACCTTCACCGCGACCGGAACCGCGGGAACGCCGGTCCTGATCGAGAAGACCGCCGGCGACAACCAGACGGGTCCCGTGAATCGCGCCGTGCCCGTCGCGCCCCAGGTGAAGGTCAGTGACGCCGCCGGAGTCGGCGTGGCCGGCGTTCCGGTCACGTTCGCCGTGGCCTCGGGCGGTGGGGCGGTCGTGATCGGTGACGTGGTGACGGGAACCAACGGCACGGCAACAGTCGGAGCCTGGATACTGGGCACCACACCCGGCACCAACACACTCACCGCTTCCGTGACCGGGTTGACGCCGGTGACATTCACGGCGACGGCGACTGGCGGCACGGCGGTGTCGATGCTGCCGCTGTCGCAGGTCACGCAGACCGGCGTCGCGGGTCAGGTGGCAACGAGTCCGCCATCCGTCGTCGTGCGCGACGCGCAGGGCAACCCCGTAGCCAACGTCACCGTGAACTTCGCGGTCACCGCCGGCGGTGGTCTGCTGGCCGGCGCCACGCAAGTGACGGGAACCAACGGAACGGCGACGGTTGGCTCGTGGACATTCGGCAGCATCGCGGGGACCAACACCGTCGTCGCCACCGCCACCGGACTCTCCAGCGTCACGTTCAGTGCGACCACCTCCGGTGTCCCGACGCTCGTATCGCTCTTCAACGGCAACAACCAGGCGGCGGTGGCGGGAACGAATGTCGCCATTCCCCCGTCGGTGCGCGTCACCGATGGTAACGGGCAGGGCGTCGGAGGCGTCACGGTGACCTTTGCGGTGACCGGAGGCGGCGGCAGCCTGACTGGCGCCACGCAGTTGACGGATGCCACTGGTGTCGCAACGGTCGGCTCGTGGACGCTGGGCACCGGGGCGAGCAACACGCTCTCCGCTTCGGTCGGATCCGTCTCGGGAAGTCCGGTCGTCTTCACGGCGCTGGCGGCGACCCAGATCGCGATCACGCAGCAGCCACCGGGGAGCAGCGCCGCGGGCGCGAACTTCACGGTGACCGTGCAACTGCGGACCGCGGGCGGCACACTGTCGCCGGTGAACGGGCGTCCGATCACGATTTCCATCCAGAGCGGTGGCGGCACACTGAACGCGGGCGGGACCGCGCTGACTGTCAACACCACGAACGGCGTCGCCACGTTCAACGTGAACATCACGGGCAGCGCGGGAGCCCGGACGTTGAACATCACGGGTGCGGGGCTCACCGGCATCGTGACGAACGCGATCACCATCAACTGAGGCCATCCATGTTCAAGCGCCTGATACTCTGCCTGCCGGTGGTGATCCTGTCCGCCCCCGAACTCTCAGCGCAGGGCGGGGACGTGATCGGATCACGCTCGATGCGCATTTCCGCGATATCGGGCGGCCTCGCCCACGGCAGCGCGCTGGTGGTCGATCCGGCGGGGATCAGCGACACCCGCCTCGCACCCGGGGCAACCTTCGGTCTCGAGCTTCAGTACCCGATGTTCTCGTCAGGCTCGCTGTTCGCCGGCGTGGCGGGATCCTTTTCGACGCTCGAGCATGGCGCAAACCTCGGCGTGATCGCGGGGCCCGGGTCGAGCGGCGCGACGCTGATCCTCGGCACGGCCGGTGTCATGCTCGAAGCGCCGGACTGGTTCGACAACCTCAGGCCCACGCTGCGCCTCGGTGGCGGCTTCAAGGCATACACTTTCACCACCAATGGTGCGTCGTCGTCCACGTCGTTCACCGGGGACATCGGCGCGGGGTTCCGGAGCGGCGCCGGCCCCATCGAGATCTCGGGCGAGGTGCGGTTCCTGCCGAGTGCGTTTGATCAGGCCAGGTTGCCGCTCCGCGGCCTGGTGGCTCAGGACCAGCAGCAGAACGACCTGTTGTTCGCGATCGGCGTGACGGTCAGGCCGTAGCCTAACGAGACTTCCGCGTCCCGGCGCCTCCGCCCGCCTTCCGGCCCCCATCGGCTTTCGTCCCGCCCAGGGGCCCGATCCGTCGCGAGGCCGCCGATTCCCGGATGAGTGTCTCGAGGCGTCGCTGGCGGGTCTCCTCCTTCTTCGCACTCATCACCCACCAGCTGGAGGTCCGCCTGTAGCCCGGCGGTTGCGCCTGGAAGAACTCCCACCCCTGCCGGTTCTTCCGGAAGGTCGCCTCCTCGGCCCGCCCCAGCCCGACCCGCTCCCGAGGCTGTTCGAACGAGTAGGCCTTCGTGCGATCGCGCTTGTTGAACGCATTCAATCCGGCCGGTTGCATCCGACCTTCGGCAGTGAGTTCGCCGACGCGCCTGATGTTGATCTGGCTCCAGATGCTGGTCGGGCGACGCGGCGTGACGCGCTGCTTGTACGATGCGTCGTCGATGCTCTTCCGGATGCCGTCGATCCAGCCGAAGCATAACGATTCATCGACGCACTCCTGCCACGTCAGGCTGGGCTTGCCGGTGCTCTTCTTCCAGAACCCGATCCACAGTTCGCTCGCGGTGTCGTGGTTCTTCTCGAGCCAGGCGCGATACTCCGCGCCGGACTTGAAGAAGAGGGGTCTGGACTCAGAACCGGTTTTCAGGGCTGCCGGCATGTGCCGCCTGTAGGCTCATTTCGTCGGATTCTGCGCGTACGACTCGAGGTACCCGCATCGTTCGCAGCGATAGGTCGTGACCTCGAAGGCTTCGCGGCCGCGGGTCTGCAAGCCAAGCCAGAAGCTCTTCACCGGTTCGCCTTCCACCCACTTCTGCAGGTTCCGCGAGTTGTGGTCGCCGCGATCGATCACGAAACCTTCGGACATTCTGCCGTTCCGGCAACGAGGGCATTCTTTCATGATGTCTGGTGTCGAAGGACAGCAGGCCAGAGGCCAGAGGCCACAGAATTCCGTTTTACCGACGCTTAAGTCTCGTTTTGCAGGTTCGTCGATGTCAGGAACTCGGATCCATCGGATGGGACGAATGCGGCGGATCTTGAAGTTTGGGACGGGGCACCTTCTACGCTACGGTGAACGGGTATCGGCAATGTGATGATGAAGGCTTCATTTCAACCCCGACCCAAAGTTCCGCTGCCTTTGCTCTCCGGGGCTCTGCACAACCGGACAATATCGTTTGACTTGTTTCGATCGGGCGTATCCGTTTTCCGATGGACGAACCCTCAACTCCGCCTCATGCCACCTGGATGCTCCGTCGCACTTCCTTCCACTTGCCGCGCGTGAAGTCGGGGAAATCCACTGACCGACCGCGATTCGCCACCGACCGTTCGGAGAGCGGCCCTGGTGCGCTCCAGGCGGCGGCGTCATACACGTCCATGTCGGGCGCCAGGCCCTCGCGCATGCACTGGACGAGCCGCCAGGCCATCACGTAGTCCATGCCGCCATGCCCGCCGCTCCGCGCCTTTTCGCCTAACGTGCGCCAGAGTGGGTGTTCATGCTGCGCCCGGAATTCGTCGATGGCCTTCCAGCGATGATTCGCCTCGGGGCCGTCGAAGTAGACCCGGGGCGGGTAGTCCTCGAAGATCCCCTTCGAGCCCTGCACACTGTTGATCCGGCTGTAGGGGCGCGGGCTGGTGACGTCGTGCTCGAGCAGGATGACCCGCCCCTTCGCCGTACGGATGAGTGAGCGATTCAGATCGCCCGTGACGTACTTCTCCTTCCACTTTGGCGAGTCCTTCGGCTCGCGCGCCTCGCGCCACTCGGTCAACCCGAACTCTTCGGTACTCATGGAGACCAGGTAGTCGAAGCGGTCGCCGCGGTTCACATCCATATAGAAGGCGACCGGCCCGAGCCCGTGGGTCGGGTACAGGTTGCCGTTCCGCCTGGTGTGCGCGTCCCGGCGCCAGAGGCCTTCGTCCTTGTTCTCGAACAGGATGTGGCGGAGGTCGTGGTTGTACGCGGCACCGCCGGCCTTGATCTCGCCGAACAGTCCTGCCCGCACCATCTGCAGCACCAGCAGCTCGTTGTAGCCGTAGTTGCAGTTTTCGAGCATGATGCAGTGCCGGCGCGTCTTCTCCGATGTGTCGACGAGCTTCCAGCAATCGTCGATCGTGTACGCGGCGGGAACTTCGGTGGCGGCGTGCTTGCCGGCGTTCATCGCGGCCAGGCAGACCGGTACGTGCCATTGCCACGGCGTGGCCGTGTAGACGAGGTCGATGTCATCGCGCCTGACGAGTTCCTCGAACGCGCGTTCGCCTGACGTGAACAGTGCCGGTTCGTAGTCATGCCCGGCTTTCTTCATCATCTGACGCGCCTGTTCGACTTTTTCCGGGACGATGTCGCAGAGGGCGGTGATACGGACGTTGTCGACGCCGAGCCACTCGTTGAGCATGCTCTTGCCGCGCAGTCCCGTGCCGACGATCGCGATGCGCACGCTGTCGCGGCGCTCGAATGGAACGCCGACCATCGAGTCAGCGGACGACGGGTGAGTCGTGAATCGTGAATCGTGAGTCGTGGCGGCGCCGGCTTCATCGACGCCGAGTTGCGTCAGTGCAAGGCTGGCACCGGCGGCGGCGGCGGACTTGAGGATGTCGCGACGGGAAGTCATGGCGATTTCACGCGAGCCTTGAGTTCTTCGAACCAGTTGATGACGACAACCACCTCAGGAGTAGCAGCGGTCGATGTGCCACTACCGGCAGCTCGGCCGTCCGGCGACACGGTCCCGGCAATGACGCCGATGACTCGGCGATCGGGCGTGATGTCAAACGTCCGGGGTGTCGTGGGTGCAGCCACGGGGAATGTGCGGGGTATCTGCACCGGGTTGCCAAACGCGAAAGTCGGCCCGGTCGTCACGGACCGGGCGACAAGCTGTCCTACCAGCGGTACGTAGATCAGCTCCTTCTGGTCCGGCGACCACATCGGATGATGACCGTTTTCACCGGACTGCGAGATCTGGTACCACGCGCCCGTCGCGGGGAATGGCTGGACGAAAACGTAGCTCTCGGTCGTTACGCCTCGGTCGCTGGTCGA
Organism: Gemmatimonadaceae bacterium; assembly: GCA_036845045.1. GTDB lineage: Bacteria > Gemmatimonadota > Gemmatimonadetes > Gemmatimonadales > Gemmatimonadaceae > JABWBJ01. The sequence continues at coordinate 13,108 of DAIUET010000034.1, forward strand.
GTAGGCGACCCACTTTCCATCGGGTGAGAATGTCGCGCCGATCCGGTTCCCGATGGAGCGCACGTCGCCGAACGGTTCACTACGGCTGGAAGCCAGTGAGTGCAACAGGAGCGTCGAGGTATCATTCCTCGTGCTACTGAAGAGAAATCCATCCTCGGTTGGGGACCAGGACTCGGGCGTGTGCGTGGTTCCGGCGGCGGCAGTCGTGAGCCGCTCGACGGGGCCGCTCCCGTCCGCGCGCTGGCGGAAGATACCGGCATCGCCATCGCGCATCGACTGGAATGCGATCCAGGTGCCGTCGCCCGACCAGATCGGGAACCGGTCCTTGCCCGTCAGCGTCAGGCGCCGGATCGCGCTGGAGCCATTGAGCGGATAGACCCAGATGATGGCTTCCTTCCCGTCGTCCGTCCCGACGGTGAGGCGCTTTCCATCGGGTGATATGCGTGGATACTCGTAAGGCGCGGGAGGAAGCCCCAGGCGCTGCGTTCCACCCGATCGGTCCGTCAGCGCCATGTCTACCGCGGCGGACCCGCCCCCGGCCGGACCGGGGACGAATGCCATGGTTCCGCTGCGCGAAAATGCGTAGTGGGCGACGCCTGACGCGGCGACGATGCCGCGCCGGATACCTTCGATCACCGGAACCGGGCCACCGGTCACCTTCAGAGCGCCAAGGTCAAACGGGACCGCCAGCAGGTTGCCGCCGACCGCATACACGATGTGTCCCGAGGGCAGATAGCGGCCGTCGCTGCCACCGTCGATCAGTACCGTTCGCTTACCGGTCTCGATGTTCTGCACCACGATCTTTGCACGTTCCCAGCGATCGGCGCCGAGTCCCTGGGCCCACGTGAACAGCACGTCCTTGCCGCCGGGCATCATCTGGGGACCAACCGCGGATTCGTTGGTAGGGAGGTCCACGATGACCTCCGGCGTTCCACCGGCAGGCGATACACGCATGATGTCATCGGTCTCCACGAAGACGATGCCGCTCTCATCCCAGTGGATGCCGAAGGGATTCGGCGCCTCGCAGACCGTGACAACCGCGCCGCCGGACAGCGCAATGCGCCTGATCGCACCGTTGGCCCAGAACGCGATCGATGAGCCGTCGGGGGAGTACGCGGGATTCGACACCCCGACTCGCTGCGACTCCGACCCCTGAATCGGTTCGACCTCCAGAGCCGATACCCTGCGCCGGAGCAGCTGGTAGGGCGTAGCGAACGCAATCTCGGAGCCATCGGGCGAGACCGCGAGCGCGTGACGCGTCACCGTCGCCAGGCTCTGACCGGTGGAGAACGGGAGCCGGAAGCGGGCGACGGGCCGTGGTGGTGGCTCCGGCGCCATCGCCATCCACACCGCGCTCGTAGCCAGGACCGCCAGGATCCCGGTGGCCGCGAATGGCAGCCAGGCGACCGGTCGCCGGGCTCCCCTGTCGATGGTGGCAACGCCCGGCGTGGAAAAGGTGGTGTTGCCTAACGCGTCGGCAAACTGTGCTGCGCTGGCAAATCGGTCCGCGGGGAGCTTCTGCAGCGCCTTGAGCGTCGCCGCCTCGACGTGCGGCGGAACGGTCTGCCGCTGCACCGACAAGCCACGGGGTGGCTCCGTCAGCATGCGGGCGACGATGGCCTGGGCGCTCGGCCCCGCGAACGGCGGCTCACCGACCAGCATCTCGTACAACACGCAGCCTGACGCGTAGATGTCGGCCTTGAGAGTCACGTCGCGATCGCCCATGGCCTGCTCGGGCGCCATGTACTGCGGCGTGCCGAGCGACATGCCAGTCTCGGTCATCCGCGTCGACCCGTCGGACCGTGAGGCGGCGAGCGCAATCCCGAAGTCGGCGACCAGCGCCTGGCCATCGTGCAGGAGGATGTTCTCCGGCTTGATGTCCCGGTGCACGACGCCGCGCCGATGCGCGTAGTCGAGCGCGCTCGCCACCTCCCGCGCGATACGCACGGCCTCCTCGACCGGCAGTTGCTTCTCGCGATTCAGCCGGTCGCGCAGCGATTCGCCCTCCACAAACGGCATGACGTAGTAGACGAGCCCGTCCACCTCGCCGGAGTCGTGCAGCGGCAGGATGTGCGGATGCTGCAGGTTCGCCGTGGTCCTGATCTCGGTAAGGAACCGCTCGCCGCCGAGAATGGCGGAAAGCTCGGGACGGAGGAGCTTCAGGGCGACGGGGCGATCGTGGCGCAGGTCTCTCGCCAGGAACACGAGCGCCATCCCGCCGGCGCCGAGTTCACGCTCGAGGCGGTATTTGCTTTCGAGACCAGCGGCGAGTCTGTCGATGACGGCCA
>DAIUET010000035.1:0-15391 GCA_036845045.1 Gemmatimonadaceae bacterium
CTCGTCGTCTCCGATCAGTGAACCACGTCCGAGGATCACCCGCCCCAGCGAATCGCGGACGTCGGACACCAGGACGGCGCCTGTGAGCGTGTCACTCCCCGCGTTGCGCCGCACGACCTCCGCCCTCACGCGGATTCTCCCCGCTCGCGCAGCGGGCCGCCGCTCCGACCGCGATGGACGGCCACGGCTTCGGCCAGCACGCTGAGCGCGATCTCTTCCGGTGTGGTGCCCCCGATATCGAGGCCGACCGGGATCCGGACACGCGCCAGCTGCTCCGGCGGGACCCCCTCACCGGCCAGGAAGTCCAGCAGCGCACGCCCGCGCCGCCGGCTCCCCAGGACGCCGACATAGGCCGCGTCGCTCGCCAGCACCGCCTTCAGTACCGGCAGGTCGTACTTGTAGTCATGGGACAGCAGCACGACGAGCGACTCCCTGCCTAACGGCATCCGCTCGGCGAGCTCCGACGGCATCCCCACCAGCAGGTCATCGGCCGCCGGGAAGCGCTCGCGGGTCGCGAAACGGTCGCGCCCATCCACGACGACGGTGCGGAGCCCCAGCACGCGGCCCAGCTCAACCAGCGGCATCGCCACGTGTGTGGCCCCGAACACGACCAGCGTGAGCGGCGGGGCGTGGCGCTCGAAATAGAGGCGGTGCCGGGCCCCGCCCGCCACCACCGCCCGCACGCCCGACGCACCAGCCGGGAGCAGCTGCACGGCCTCGTCCCGCGCAGCCGCGTCGAGTGACGGATCGCCGAGCGTCCCCGTCGCGCCTGCCGACGTGACCACCAGCCGGCGCGGCACCCCCGACAGGGGTGCCACGATGACCGCGGCCCGCCCAGCGCGCACTTCCTCCGCCGCCATGCCTAACGCTGCGGTCACCGGGTCGTCCGCGGCCCCCGCATCCACGGGCTCCACCAGCACCTCGATCGTCCCGGCGCAGGTCAGGCCAATCGCCCAGGCATCCTCGTCACCCAGCGCCATGGACAGCAGCGCCGGCGTGTCCTCCTCCAGCGCCCTGGCTGACGCCTCGATGACCCGGGCGTCCACGCACCCGCCGATGGTGACGGAGCCGAGGATCCGCCCCGCTTCGTCCACCCACATGCGCGAGCCGGTCGCCCGCGGCGAGCTGCCCTCGGTGGCGATGAGCGTCGCCATGGCGGCACGACCTTTGGGAAGGGTCATGGCCCGGAAGCCCGCTCAGGCGGGGACGCCGTTGGTCTCGTCAGGCACCCGTCGTGCCGTCCAGGTGATCGACCAGGACCGCACCTCGCCGGGCTCCAGCCATTGCGCCTGCTTCCAGTCGCCGAGCGCGTCGCTCAGGGAATCCGGCGCGCCCAGGCAGGGCTCGATGGCCAGGTTCGAGTATGCCCGTGCCTTCTTGAACGGCGTCCATCCCTGGTTGTTGATCCAGACGCCGAGGTGCGGCACCTCGCTCGTGTCGAAGGTCACCTCCAGCTCGTCCTGTCCCTGGCGGAGGCAGGCCTTCCCGACGTTAGGCTCGAGGAAGAGCTTGCAGGCGTATTCCTTCGCGACGTCCGTCGGCGTGAGGAAGTCCAGCACGCGTCCCGCCGCGCGGACGAACGGCCAGCGATGCTGCGAGCGGTTGTCGCCCATCACGATCCGGTGCGACGCGGCGACCCGCATGGGCGAGCCCTCCGGCAGCATCAGCTTCGTGTCCGGCGTCAGCGCGAACAGCGGGTGCGACGACCAGATGAACGGCATCCGGTCCGCCGAGTCGTTGACGGCGTGGTAGGTCATTACCACGGCGCCGGCCCGGCTGACCCGGGCGAGCCTCGTCAGGCGGTACGGCAACCGCCGTCCCTCCCACGTGGTGACCACCGCCTGCCCGTCATCGGTGGTGTCGATGTCCATCTCCGGCACCTGCGACCAGACCTCACCGTGGTCGGGCAGCTCAACGCCACCCCAGCCGCGCACCCATCCGGGAATGCGGCACGCCGCGACCGTCGGGAAGCACTCGTCGAATCCGCCGCTGTCGGCCGTCTCGACGTAGCTGGTCCCTTCCTGCGGCGGCGCGAACGGGATCACGTCGCTCTTCCAGAGCCACTGCCGGCCGCCGATCTCCATGTCGACGATCTTCCCGCCCAGCGCCGGCACGCAGACGATGCGGCTGGTGCCGCCGCGGATCTCGACGAAGCCGAACTCCCCGGCGGTCGGGAAGTGGCGCGTCTGCGGACGGGCGAGGAACGGGAGCTTCACGCGATCGTTATGCGGCGGCGGGCGGGCGCAACGCGTCGAGCGACACGCCGCGGGTCGCGAAGATGCGGACCACGGCCTCGCCGATGCGGTTGTTCGGCGTGCTGGCACCGGCGGTGACGCCCACCCGCACCGGACCAGTCGCCGGCAGCCAGCCCCGCGCCGTCTCCTCATGATGGTGCTTTCCTGCCCGGCGATAGTGCACTTCCTCGCGGGCCGGGTCGATGCTCGCCGCATCCTCCACGTGATAGGTGGGCACGCGCTCAGCGCAGAGCATGGAGAGGGAGATCGTGTTGCTCGAGTTGAAGCCCCCCACGACAATCATCGCGTCCAGCGGTTCCTCGAGCAGCTCGAGCACCGCATCCTGCCGGTCCTGCGTCGCCGAACAGATCGTGTCGAACGTCCGGAAGTTGGCGGCGGCATACTCGGCGCCGAATGCCTCGCTCATGGTCTTCCCGACTTCCGCCGCGATGGCGAGCGACTCGCGCGCGAGCATCGTGGTCTGGTTGGCGACGCCGATCCGCCGGAGGTGTGTCGCCGGGTCGAATCCCGGTGAGCCGGCCGTCCCCAGTCGCGCCACGAATGCGTCCGCGATGGCCACGGACACCACGCCGCTTCCGAGGTCAGTGACGTAATCGCAGACCAGACGCGCTTCCTCCATATCCCGCACCACGAGGTAATGACCGCCCGGGTAGCGGCGGACCTGGGACGCCGTGGCGCGTGTCTCCTCGTGCGCCGCCTTGCCGTGAATCAATGCCGTGAACCCATCCCTCGCATACGACTCGACACGCTTCCAGACGTTCAGCACCGAGCCGCACGTCGTGTCCACCATCACGCACCCGATCTCACGCAGCGCCTCGAAGTCCCGGATCGTGACACCAAAGGCCGGCAGCACCACGACATCGGACGGGCCGATGCTCGAGTAGTCGAACCGCGCGTCCGCCGGCAGCCCCGCCATGGGCTGGAGGATCGTGATGCCCATCTGCACCAGGCGGGCATTCACGTGCGGATTGTGAATGATCTCGCCGACCAGAAAGATCCGGCGGTCCGGAAACTTCCGGCGGGCCTGGTACGCGTACTCGACCGCCCGCTCGACCCCGTAGCAGAAGCCGAACTCACGGGCGAGACGGAGGGTGACGTCGCCGACCGTGAGCGTGAAGTCACGCTCGCGCAGGACGTCGACGACCCATCCCGTGTAGTCGGCCGCGATGTCATCCTGGACCTCGGCCTTGAGCCCGAGGCCTTTCCGATAGTACGTCTCGGGCAGCGCGCTCATCGCATCGGAATATAGCGACCGTCGTTGGTGACCCGCGTCGCATTGACCGGCGGAAGGGAACTCGCTTGCCCGGGCGGGGCTCGCCACGTATGCTTGGCGCCAATGGCCTTCATCGCCGCGCAGTCCGCCGCCGGTGCAGCACCCTCGATGGTCGGCACGCCAACGACCTTCGTATTCATCGGTGAGCGCCTGTGGCTGGATTTCGTGAACACCGATGACCTGCGGCGGGGCGTGCGTGTCGATGTGCTGCGGGACTTCGACGCACTCATACAATGGCTGGGCACCGCCGGCGTCCTCGATTCGGAACGGGCCAGCGGCATCTCGCGGCGCGCCGAGCAGCAACCTGCCGGGGCAGCGGCCGCCCTCGTGGACGCCCGCCGTGTGCGCGCCGCGCTGCGGGCGCTCGCCGAGCGGGGCGCGGTCGTCGAGAAGGCTCGTGCCGACGCGCTCGTCGAGATCAACCGCGTCCTCGGCCGCAGTGCCGGACATCGTCGCGTCGAGTTCAGCGACGACGGCTCGTTCCGCCAGAGCTTCGTGCCGGTGGGAGACGCATTCGCCGGTCTCATGATCCCGGTGGTCGAATCGGCCGCCGAAGCACTGGTCGGCGGCGAATTGCTTCGCGTCAGGCGCTGCGCCGATGGCCGGTGCCCGCGCGTCTTCTTCGATTCGACCCGGAACGGTCGCCGCCGCTGGTGCGACATGGCGACCTGCGGAAACCGGGCCAAGGCGGCGCGATTCCGCGCGCGGGAACGCGACGTCACCCCGCAGCCGACGAGCGACCTCCCGGTGCAGCAGCAGAGCGATCACCCCGCGATCCAGCAGGCGGAAGCTCGCAGCGCCTGAGTCGGGATAGATCTGGTGGCGCCAGTCGCCGTTGTTCGGACGTACCTCGCGATGGAATCGCCGGACCAGCTGGCTGGCCCCGCGCCGATTCCACCCGGTTATGTCGTCAGGCGCGAGTCCTGCGAGCCGGACCTCTATCGCGAGTTGTACGACGGCGTCGGGAACGAGTACCACTGGCGCGACCGGCGGAGCTGGAGCGAGCAGCAGCTCCGGGCTCACCTCGCGAAGCCCGGTATCGGAATCTGGGTGCTGTGGCAGGGCACCTTACCGCGCGGGTTCTTCGAGCTCGCCCGCCACGATGACGGCTCGGTCGAAATCGCGTACTTCGGGCTCATGCCTGCGGGCATAGGACAGGGTCTGGGGCGGGCGCTGCTGACGAGGGCGATCGAGGAGGCCTGGAGTCTCCGACCCGAACCCTCGCGGGTGTGGCTTCACACGTGCACGCTCGACCACCCGGCGGCGCTGGCGAATTACCTGGCGCGTGGCTTCCGGGTCACCGGGACGGAGCAGTACACCGTCGACCTTCCCTAACGACGCTTCCGCCGGCGGTTTCCTCGCCGGTCGCGCGCGAACTCGCGGCTACCGCGCTTTCGCGGCGGGCCGCCGTCGCGTTTCCGGTGCGGCCGGACCTCGACCGGCTCGTCAGGCGACCACGGCTGGTCGAGCAGGGCCTGCAACTCGCTGAGCGAAGTGGCACGGACTGCCCCCCGTGGCCCCCGCAGGACCACGAAACGCAACGGCCGGTCGAGCACCGGGAGTTCCTCCTCGACCAGCGTCCGGGCCAGCTTCTCCGGCAAGCGGATCCGCGCCACCGCCGTGCCGCCCATGTCCCCGTCGGCCCGCGCCTCGATGTCGTAGTCGACGTCCACCCACTTGCCGCGGATCTCGACGGCTGAGGGAAGGTCGAGGAGCCGCTGGCGCTCCTCCTTCGGCACGAGCTCCCAGAGGTCGAGCCGGAGCGGCGCGGAGCGGTACTCCGTCATGGAGGAAATGCCGGCCAGCAACGTTTCATAACGAGCCGCAAGGTCCGCCAGCGTCAGGCGCGGCGTGATGCCCCCCGACCGCCGATGGAGCTCCCGCAGCTCCTCGATACCGCGGCGATTCCGCCGTATCGCCGGATGCTTCGCCTCGCCGCGAGCCAGCGCCATGGCGAGCACCTGGCGCGCCTCCGCTTCCCGTCCGGCAGGGAATTCGTCGATCGCCTCTTCGTCGCGCTCCAGCTCGAAGCCGTGATAGGTGACCCGACGCGTCAGGACCAGCGTGTCCCGCGAATGGGAAGAGTCGAGGGCCAGGGCGCCGCCGCTGGACGTGGCATGACGGCGCACGAGCGACATCGGGAGCTGCGTCCCCTCGATACTCGCTCGTGGCACGCCGAAGCGATCGGCGAAATACCGCAGCGTGCCGGTGATCGCCCCCCACGATCCACAGACACTCGTCTTCGAGACGCGTGCTTCCTGCCCGTCCGCGGTTTCCTCGTCGATCACCAGGTCGAACGGCATGACCCGCGCCAGCAGGTCGGCGAAGGCACGACGCATCGCTTCGTTCGCCATGGGCAGCGTCCGGGGTAGCGGCACCTCGAGACTGCGGCAGACACTGGCCATCGCCAGCGCCGTGTCCTCGATGGCCTTGATCAGGACGCCCCGTCGTTCGGCCCAGCGCTCGATCGATCCCTCGTCGAACAGGTGGCGCGGCAGGCCGTACACTTCGCCGATGTAGCCGGCCTTCGCCAGCGCCTCGGCGTACACGTTGTAGGCCGTGAGGTGATCGCTGCCCTGGATCACGAGCCCCTCGAGATCGCGGTCCTCGCGCGTCATCCGGTGCAGCGATTCCGCCGACGCCATGACGGCGAGCGCGGGGACCAGCGCGTCCTCCGCCTGCACGAGCAGTTCCGCCCAGGGGCGGTCCACCGGTGTGGCCTCGACCAGCTTGCCGTATTTCGTCAGGTGGCCGTTCTCGACGATGCCGCGCGCCTCGAGCCGGGAGAGTGCCAGCCGGTAGGCGGTGCGATCGAGCGGAACCGGCAGCTCCAGCTCGTCGGCCCGGACACCTAACGCGGCGCACGTCATCGCCACGCGCTCCGAGTCGCCGGCCAGCTGGAACTCGGGGGCGGTCGGCTCCAGCGCGTCGAAGGCGAGGTCGCGGTCGCTCAGGATGAACACCTGCCCGCCTTCGACGCGACCGTGCACGCGACCCGCCATCTGCAGGATCTCGTTGGCGCCGAGGTGCGTCTTCGTCAGCACGTTCTTCCCGCGCTCGACGACGTTGGTGAACCGCGTGTCGTCGATGACGACCGTATCGAGCCCCTTCACGTTGAGCGCGCTCTGTCCGGCCGCGGTCATGGCCAGCACATAGGGCTTCGGCGCGCCATCCTCGAGGAAGGGGCGGATGATCCGGATCGGTTCGCCGCCGTGGTAGAAGGCGGCATGAATCCTGGGGAAGCGTTCCGCCACGAGGCGTGCGGCCTCCTCGACGCCGGCGCGCGTCGGCAGGAACACGCCGACCCCCCGCCGCTGCCGCACCACCTGCTGCAGGAACCGGTCGCTCAGGAAGCGGTCCGGCGACTCGTTCATCACCTTCACGGTGGCCGCGCGGCCGGGGTCGAAGGCGAAGGTCCGGAGGACGGCGGCGGAGTCGAGATACGAGGCGTAGAACGTCGGGTCGACGGTGGCCGAAAGCCAGATGAAGCGGCAGCCCGTGCGCCTGCCTAACGCCAGGCAGAGCTCGAGCTCCGCCGAGGTCTGGTGGATTTCGTCGACCAGCAGGGTGTCGCCGGGGAGGATGTCGGCGTCCTCGAACCAGCGGCGCGCGATCCCGGTCGTGATGATGATGACGTTCCAGGTGGGCGTCTCGGGTGTGGCTTCCCGCTCACGGTTCACCACCCCTACCCTGAGCGTCTTCGTCCGCAGGATCTCCTCGGCGATGGGGCGGATGGCCAGCGTCTTCCCCGTGCCCGTCCCGGCGACGATGCCGAACCCCTTGCCGCCCCGCGCCAGCTCGCGGATTTCCTCGCCATGCTCGCGCTCGAGCAACGTCTCGATGTGGAGTCCGAGGGCGAGCTCGATCGTCTCGCAGGCAGCCCGCGTGGGGGCGATGACGAGGACGCGGCCGGTTGGGGGCTCCGCCGCAACGAACGCCTCGTGGTCCGGCGGAAGGGTGCGGTCGTGGACGTCGCGCAGCACGGAACAAGGTCGCGCCGGGAATGCCGTGGCGCGAGGGCGCCCTCAGGCGGGCGGCTTGCGTTTCGTGGTGTCGGCGCGCGGCCGGTTGGGAACCAGCGCCTTGGGCTCGCCGGCACGGCCGTCCCGGCGAGGGGGAAAGACGACCCTCGCGTTAGGTGGACGGTTCCGGATGGCGGTGGCGCAATCGGTCGGCGCCGGCTGGCGGCCGGCAGGGACCTTGTCGACCCAGACCCGGCACATGCCGGCCGGGGGGAGGTACTGCTTCGGGACCGGCGCGTTCTTCTCCCTGGCCTTCGAGGATTGTGATATGCCTCGTGTCGGGAGCAGGAGCAGGAGGAACAGCAGTGGAGCCAGGACGTGCATGATTCCCGTTACCCCTCCACGGGGTTCATGTGCCTGCTGAGATCGTCTTCGGCCGGTGCTGACCGGGCTGTGCCCTCAATCACCAAACGAGATCCCCGTCGCCCGCGCCGTGCGGACCGTGTCGTGATTGGGGTCGACCCGCCGGGGGACCGCCAGCGCCTCGGTGAACGGAATCGTCACGATATGGGGCGACTGGAGCGCGACCATCCGCCCCCATTCGCCCCGCTCCACCGCCTCTACCACCGCGCCCCCGAATCGCGCCGCCAGCAGCCGATCGTATCCGGTCGGCATCCCGCCGCGCTGCAGGTGACCCAGGACCAGCGACCGCGACTCCTTCCCGGTCATCTGCTCGATGTCCCAGGCGATGCGGCCGGCGATACCGCCGATGCGGCGGCTCTCGCCAGGCAGTGATCCGCCGATCACGGACTCGTGCCCGCCCTTCGGGAACGCACCCTCCGCCACCACGACGATCGAGAAGTGGCGTCCGGCGCGATCGCGCGCGCGGATCTTCTCGCAGACTTTCTCGAGGTCGTACGGGATCTCGGGAATGAGAATGACGTCGGCGGTGCCCGCCAGGCCGGAATGCAGGGCGATGAACCCGGCGTGCCGGCCCATCACCTCCATCACGATGACCCGGTCGTGGGATTCGGCGGTGGTGTGCAGCTTGTCGATCGCCTCGAGCGCGGTGTTGACGGCGGTGTCGAAGCCGAACGTGGTGATGGTGCCGCTGACGTCGTTGTCGATCGTCTTTGGCACGCCAACGATCTGCATCCCTTTCTCAAAGAAGCGCTGCGCGATGGTGAGCGAACCGTCCCCGCCGATGGAGATGAGCGCGTCGATGCCCATCGCCCGCGCGTTCTCGATCACCTCGTCGGAGCGATCCACCATCGTGAAGCTGCCATCAGCCTGCTGCACGGGGAACTCGAACGGATTCCCCCGGTTGGTGGTGCGCAGGATGGTGCCGCCCATGTGCGCGATACCGCGAACCGTCTCGCGCGTGAGAGGAATGACCTCGTCCTCACCGAGCAGGCCGTAGTACCCGCGACGGATGCCGAGCACGTCCCAGCCGCGGTGCAACGCGGAGAGGACGGCTGACCGGATGACTGCGTTGAGACCCGGCGCATCGCCGCCGCCGGTCGAAATCGCCAATCGCATCAGGGCGTCCTAGTTCGCTGCCAGCAGGCGGACAATCTCACCCGGGAGGGCATGGCGCTTGAGCGCCCGTTTCGAGAAGACCAGGGTGCCATCCCTGGCGACTTCGAACACCCCTCCACTCCCTTCCAGCAGTTGCACGGTCGCGTCGGGAAAGGACTCGCGTATCTCGGCCGCCAGACTGGCGGCCCTCGGCTCGTAGTTTCAAACGACGCAGTAGCGAATGGTGACGTGCACGAGAGGCAAGGAGCAGGGACCAGGGACCAGGGACCAGTGAACGGGAAGCGACGGGAAGATTAACACATTCACCATTTCCTATTCCCTGGAACTCTCTGGTCCCTGGTCACTCAGTCACGGGTCGCTAGTCACTGTGGGTACGGTACCCCGGCCAGGTTGGCCAGCTGCCGTACCACGGTGTCGCGCCTCGCGACCGCGAGGGTCAGCGAATCGACGCGGTCCTGCAACTCATAAACGGACTGCCGGATCTCGTTCACCGCGTCAACCATCTCGGTCACCGTTTGCGCCATCTGGAAGTCGCGTTCAGTCGCCGGCAGGCATCCTGGCAACAGCAGCAGAGCAAGCAAGGCTGAGCCCTTGAGCATGGTCGTCACATCCCGTTTGAGTAGTTCACGCCGCACTCGTGAAGCCGGTTGCATACGTCCGTCCCGGGACATCGCGTTGAATTAACACCACCCGCGTTCCGGCGATGAAGGCCCGCGAGCCTCACGAATGTATGGTGGGTCCTCTTCAGGAGGCTGGCCATATGCGTAGCGGGATGACCCTCATCGAAGTTGGCATCACCGTGGGAATCCTCGGGGTGATGGCGGGACTGACGTTCCCGCGATTTGGTTCCTACCGTGACCGGGTTGCAGTCGACGCGGCGACATCCTCCACGTTGTCGCTGATCGCTACCGCGCGTCACGCTGCGCTCCGGCGCGCGATGCGCACGGCAATCCACCTGGATACGGCGACAGCCACCGTGCTGGTCGTCTCCGGGGCGGACACCATCCTGCGACGCCCTCTGGGGGAGGTCCACGGCGTCCTGTTCTCGACTTCACGCGATTCCATTGCGTTTGCGCCCAGCGGCCTTGGGTACGGCGCGGCCAACACGCAGATCATCCTTCGCCGCGGCAGCGCCGCCGACACAATTGCAGTTTCTCGCCTGGGTCGGGCGAGACGGTAAGCCGTCTAACCGGTTCCGAAATCGAAGCCGGGAACCGACACGCGTTCGATCTCCTGGCCGATCACCCGCTCGATCATCCGCACCATCGCGATCTCATCGGGCGACATGAACGTGTACGCGTCGCCCGTCTGCGCAGCCCGACCGGTACGACCGATGCGGTGGACGTAGTCCTCCACCTGGGCCGGGACGTCGTAGTTGATCACGTGCGATATCCCGCTGATGTCCAGTCCCCGTTGCGCGATGTCGGTCGCCACCAGGACGCGGATCTTTCCTTCGCGAAAGTCGGCGAGCGCCTGGTCGCGTTGCGCCTGACGCTTGTCCGCATGAAGCGCGGTCGCGCTGATCCCCGCATGCTCCAGGTCGCGCACGACCCGATCGGCGCCGACCTTCATGCGCGTGAAGACGAGCACCGAGTCCATCTCCGCCTCTTTCAGCAGCTCGATGAGCAGCGCGCTCTTGAGCGAGCGAGGCACCGGATAGACCGCGTGCTTCACGGTCGTGGCCGCGTTGGTCCGGCGTGACACCTCGACGACGTGGGGACGCCGGAGATACTTGCGGGCCAGCACTTCCACTTCGGGCGGCATCGTGGCACTGAAGAGCAGCGTCTGGCGATACCGGGGCATCGCAGCAACCAGGCGGTTGATCTGCGGCGCGAAGCCCATGTCGAGCATCCGGTCGGCTTCATCGAGCACCAGGACCTCGAGGTCGTCGAAGCTCGTGTTGCCACGCTCGAGGTGGTCGATCAGGCGGCCAGGTGTCGCGACGATGACGTCGACTCCAGTGCGGAGTGCGCGCTCCTGGGGCTCGAATCCGACGCCTCCGTAGATCGACGTCACCACCAGCGACGTATGCTGAGCGTACTTGCGGAAGCTTCGCTCCACCTGCTGGCAGAGTTCCCGCGTCGGGGTGAGCACCAGCGCTCGCAGTCGGTGCGGTCCGGCGAGCAGTCGATCGGCGATCGGAAGCGTGAAGGCCGCGGTCTTGCCGGTGCCAGTTTGCGCCAGACCGATGATGTCCCGACCCATCAGGATCTGGGGGATCGCCTCGCGCTGGATTGCCGTTGGCTCGGTATAACCGGAGTCAACAACAGCCTTCAACAGAACGGGTGAAAGGCCGAGCGTGTCGAAGAGAGAACCCGACGGCGTTGAAATGCTGTCAGTCTCTGCTGATTTATCCGGCTTTTTCCGGGGGGATCGGAGCGTCACGTCGGCCCGGAAGGTAACAGATATCGCCCGGGCTCGGCACGTGTCGTCCCGGGGTCAGACCCTACAGGCATCCTGGCTCGCGAACCATCACCGGTGGTCGCCACCCAGAGGTGGCCTTAGCCATCTTCCTGAAGCTCCCGAGACTCAGCACTCTCAGCTCGCAACTCTCAACTCTCAACTGTTTGTCATGCGTAGACTCGCCTGCCTGGCGCTCATCCTTCCCGTGGTGAGCACCGCCCAGTCGCCGCGACTCAGTGTGCCGGCGACCGTAGATACGCTCCCCAATGGCCTGATCCTCATCGTCCATGAGGACCACTCCGTGCCCCGGGTGGCGACGAACATCTGGTATCGCGTCGGATCGGGCGACGAAAAGCCCGGACGTACCGGGTTCGCGCACCTGTTCGAGCACCTGATGTTCATGGGGTCGGAGAACGCCCCTTACCCGCAGTTCGACAAGCTCCTCGAGCCGTTCGGAGCGAGCCCGAACGGCTCAACGTCGGAAGACCGCACCAACTACCTGCAGTCCGGCGCGGCCAACGCGCTCGAACTGATCATGTGGCTGGAGGCCGATCGGATGGGGTGGATGCTGCCGACGATGGACAGCGCCAAGGTCGATGCCCAGCGCGATATCGTGAAGAACGAGCGACGCCAGAGTTACGAGAACCAGCCGTACGGCAAGGCCGCCGACATCCTGCCGCCGGCGCTGTACCCGAAGGGACATCCGTATTCCTGGCCGGTGATCGGCTCCATGGCCGACCTTTCCGCCGCCTCGCTCGAGGATGTGAAGGAGTTTTTCCGGCAGTACTACGCGCCGAACAACGCCGCCATCGTGATCGCCGGAGCGGTGAAGACCGACTCGGTGCGCCGGATCGTCAGGCAGTACTTCGGGAACATCCCGCGCGGGCCGACGATCACCCGGCCAACGCCGGCGCCGTTCACGGTGCGTGATACTGCGATCGTGGCCGAGGATCGCGTGCAGCTCCCGAGGCTCTACCTCGGCTGGCATACGGTCAACAACACGCACCAGGACGCCGCCCCGCTCGATCTGCTGTCCTATCTCCTGTCCGGCGCGCGGAACAGCCGGCTCACCAACTCCCTGGTTTACGAGCGCGAGATCGCCAGCTCGGTGTCAGCGTTCAGCGATGCCAAGCGGCTCGATGGCGACTATTCGATCGTCGCGACCGCCCGTCCCGGCCAGGGTCTCGATTCCCTGAAGGTAGCCATCGATCGCGAGCTCAATCGACTCATGACCGAGGGCCCGACCGCGCGGGAGCTGGAGCAGGCGAAGAACGCGCGCGAGTCGTCGTTCCTGAACCAGCTGGAGTTCATTTCCGCGAAGGCAGACCAGCTGAACGCGTACGCCTACTACAACGGGACGCCCGACTACTTCCAGAAGGAGCTCGATGAACTTCGCGCGGTCACCGCCGATGACATCAAGCGCGTGATCCGTACCTACCTGCGCGGCCCACGGGTGATGCTGAGCATCGTTCCCATGGGCAAGCGGGAGCTGGCCGCAACGCGGGTGACCATCCAATGAAGCCGATGATGCGACGATCATTCCACCTCTCCATGTTGCTGCCGGCGACGCTGGCGGCCCAGGGGACCTCTCCCTGGACGAAGCCTCCAGTGCTTCCCTCCACGCCGGCGCTGTCGGTGCCCGCCGTGAAGGCGAGTGCACTGCCTAACGGTATCCAGCTCAGGGTGGTCGAGCAGCACGAGCTCCCCCTCGTGCAGGTGACCCTCACGGTCACCGGCGGGTCTCGCCTCGACGCGCAGACGCCGGGCATTGCCACCTTCATGGCCGGCATGCTCGATGAAGGCGCCGGGACGCGCGACGCCCTGGCACTCCAGAGCGAGCTGGCCTTCCTGGGCGCAAGTCTCTTCACCACCGCCGACTGGGACCGCTTCACCGTCAGCCTCAAGGTCCCTGTGCGGACACTCCCGGCCGCGCTGGCGCTCATGAGCGATGTCGTCATGAAGCCCTCGTTCCGCGCCGAGGAAGTCCGGCGCCAGCGCGACCTGCGCCTGACCAGCCTGCTGCAGGCGCGCGACCAGCCTAACACCCTGGCCAGCCTGGCGTTCAACCAGGCCGTGTTTCCCGCCGACCACCCCTACGCGCGGAACGCCAGCGGCGACAGCGTGACCGTCGCCAGGTACGACTCGGCGCTCGTCAGGCGCTTCTACGAGGGAGCGATGCGGCCGGACCGCGCCAGCCTGTTCGTCGTGGGCGCCATCAGCGAGGAGCAGGCGAAAACCCTGCTGACCCGGCACCTCGGGGGCTGGCGCGCGACCGGCGCCGCGATCCCCCTGCCGGCTGCGCCGGCAACCGTGGCCCATCCCGCAACCACGAGGGTGTGGCTCGTCGACAAGCCCGAGGCGGCGCAGAGCGTCATCATGATCGGCTGGCCGGGCGTCGATCGGACCTCGCCGGACTACGCCGCGCTCCAGGTCATGAACACGCTGCTCGGCGGCTCGTTCACGTCGCGGCTGAACATGAACCTGCGCGAGACGAAGGGATACAGCTATGGCGCCAGCTCCGGGTTCACGTGGCGCGTGGTGCCGGGTCCGTTCATCGCGTCATCGTCCGTGCGGACCAACGTCACTGACAGCTCGCTGGTCGAGATCTTCAAGGAGCTGCGCGGCGTGCGGGATGGGCTCGTCCCGACAGAGGAGCTCGACCGCGCCAAGGCGTTCGTCGAACTGGGGTTGCCGGGCACCCTCGAGTCGACCTCGCAGGTCGCGGGCCAGATGGCGCAACTGGCCACCTTCGGCCTCACGCTGGAGGAACTGCCTCGGCTTGTGGAACGGGTCCGGGCCGTGACCGCGGCCGACGTGCAACGCGTGGCGCGCCAGTATCTCACGCCCGACAAGGCCCACGTGGTCGTCGTCGGCGACCTCGCAACGGTGAAGGCGCCGGTCGAAGCGCTGGGGCTGGGAACCGCGACGATCCTCGAGGTGGCGAAGATCGCTCGTTAGCTCGCAATGCGGGTCCGGGGCGTGCCCCATCGAGCATGGCCTCGGACTTCCCGCTCGTGCCCGGATCAGGATCCCTGTCGCTGAGCCACTTCGGACGCGACACGGTGGATCAAGGCGGTAACCTCGTCAGGCACTTCCTCCGCCGGTACGTGCCCCACGCCGCGGAGGACCGCTGCGTCCACGCCCTCGAAGCGCTGCGCGTGACGCATGGCGGCCTGCCAGGGGATCAGTCGATCCAGTTCCCCGAACCGTACCACGACCGTTCGATTCCCACGCGGAAATGACGAAGGGTCGCGGGGCATGAAGTCGAATTCCCGGGCCGATTGAAGGATCGCCTTCACCACATCGCCCCGGCGCAGCGGGAGCCAGTACTCCTGCAGGTCCCTCGCCGTCCAGTGACCGCGCGTCCCGTAGATCCTGCGGAGTACGAACGACACCACCCACCGCGGTGTGGTGGGAGGACGGAGCCAGCGGAGCCGCCGCGCCAGCAGCACGCGCCGTACCGGGGTAAACCCGATCGGCGCCAGCAGGACCAGCGCGGCTACGCGATCGGGCAGGCGGGCGGCGGCGTCCATCGCCACCGCGCCACCGATCGATTGCCCCACAGTACACAGCGCCCGACGCGCAGCGCATCGAGCAACTGCATCACCCAGCCGGTCATCGCCGCCACGGTCCAGGCACCGCCGGGAAACTGGGTCTCGCTCCAGCCATGTCCGCGGAGGTCCGGCGCCACGACGCGGAACCCGCCACGGCCAAGCGGCTCCAGTATCGCGCGGAAGTTGTAGGCCGACGCCCCCCAGCCGTGCAGGAGCACCACCGGAAACCCGCCGGCCGGACCTGACTCCACCACGCGGACACGCTCCCCGTCGATGACCAGTTCGCTGACCGAGAGTCCGTCCTCGTTATGCGGAAACGGATCGTCAGCCACTGCAGGGGACCGGGCGCTCGGCATGTCCAGGGAGGAGCGATGTACCGCTGCCCGCTGCCCGCAAACCTAAACC
>DAIUET010000036.1:0-15339 GCA_036845045.1 Gemmatimonadaceae bacterium
CGTCCTCCGGCGGGGTGACGGTGTCGTCGTCTCTGACACCACGCTGCCTTACGAGCAGGGGGCGACGACATCGTGGTTGCTCGATCTCGCCTCTCCGCCCGAGTCTGTCTCCGTCAGCGCCGATATTGGCCAGGGAGCATCGGTCCTCTACACCGGTGCGGGCGTCGTGTCCGTGCCGGCTGGTATCAGCCCGGGCAGCACCCACGACCTGCTCGTGCGATACCGTTCCAACGGGGCATTCTCGATCGATGTGACACCCGACAGCGCACGGCTCGCCGCGCCCGGCGAGACTCGTCAATTCGACGCCGTGGCGCGCGACGCCCAGGGCGAGGTCCTCACCGGCTTCTCCTTCGCGTGGAGCAGCACACGTCCGCAGGTCGCGACAGTGGATCCGGCTTCGGGCCTGGTAACGGCCGTGGGACCTGGTCGGACGATGGTGTCAGCCACATGCGGCAATCTCCGAGATACGGCGGTGCTGGACTTAGGATCCGGTCCGGTTACCGCCGTGGTCATCGCGCCCGATAGCGCGACGGTGAGCACCGGCGCCGCTCGACGATTTACTGCCCGCGCGCTGAATGCCCAAGGCGACTCGGTCCCAGGCGTTGTCTTCAACTGGGCGAGCGCTGACATCACCGTTGCGACAGTCGACAGTGGCGGCCTCGCCTCCGGAATTGCAGAGGGGCAGACGTTCATTACGGCGTCGCTCGGTGGGTTGGCGGATACCGCGCTTTTCCGCGTGACATCGGGCGATGGTAACGGAGACGTGGCATCCATTGTGGTGTCCCCGGACCCGGCGGTCATCACGTCGATCGGCGGTTCGCAGCAATTCTCCGCCATCGCATTCGACGCACAGGGAACGCCATTGCCGAACATCCCGTTCCAATGGTCCAGCGGAGAGTCCTCGGTTGCCGTCGTTACCAGTACTGGCCTTGCGACCGGCAGGTCCGCGGGCTTCACCAACATCATGGCCACTGCCAACGGGGTCACAGGCGCCGCCAGCCTGACGGTGAGACAGATAGCGGTCGCCATCATCATCATCCCTCAGGCGGCGACCCTCACTGCACTCGGCGACACGCGGCAGTTCTTCGCACTGGCCGTCGACGCCGGTGGAGCCATCATCCCTGGTGTCGCTTTCAGCTGGACCAGCTCGAGCCCTGCGGTGGCGACCGTCTCGTCGGACGGTGGCGTTGCCACAGCGATTGCCTCAGGCGTAACCACGATCAGCGCCTCCGCGGGAAGCCTGACCGGTTCCGCGGCGCTCACCGTGGCACAGACAATTCACTCCATCGATGTCATGCCTGGCACCGTGACCGCCACCGAAGGTGAGATCGTACCCTTCACGGCTGTTGCACGGGATGCAAATGGTCACGTCATTCCCGCCGCCACGTTCACCTGGTCCACGTCCAACCCGGCTGTCGCGACAGTCACGGGAAGCGGGGTGGTGACGGCGACGGGAGGTGGAACGGCGCAGGTGACGGCGTCCGCCGGGAACGTGACAGGATCCGGCACCCTCACGGTGGTGGTTGTGGGGTCGATCGATCTCGGTCCGGTGGAAACGGGTGTGGCGATTGGCGGCACGAAGCAGTTCGTCGCCGTGGTTCGCGATACCGCTGGCAACGTGCTGAACGGCGTCCGTGTGACGTGGTCGAGTCTGAAGCCCGGAATTGCCTCGATTGATCCAGTGACAGGACTCGCCACTGGTCATCAACAAGGGTTCACACAGATTACGGCGACAGCCGGACACGTGACTGCGACGGTGTGGTTGCTGGTTGTGAGCAGCAACGATGGTTTATTCTCGTGGTCGCAAGGATCGACAGGCGAACGAGGTCATGGGGCGCTTGAGCCGGTGTCCTTCGTGATTGTTCACCGCTGAGCTGGTCTCCGGGCGTTCATGCTTCGTACCGTACAGAGTGCACGCATCCATCGACGCGTGTGACGCACGTACGTGCCGGCGGAAGGCAACGCCAGCTCGACGCGTTGCACCGGCGTTCCACTCAAGATGGGGGGCCACCATGACGACGATGCAGAGGATCAGGCCGTGCCTGTGGTTCGACAGCGAGGCTGAAGAGGCGGCGAAGTTCTATACAGGGATCTTCCGGAACTCCCGCATCCACTACATCACCCGCTACAGCAACGCCGGCTTCGAGACGCACAAGCGGCCCGCGGGCTCGGTGATGACCGTGGTGTTCGAGCTGGACGGTCAGCGGTTCACGGCACTCAACGGCGGTCCGGATTTCAAGTTCAATGAAGCGGTCTCCATGGAGATCCACTGCGAGAACCAGGAAGAGATCGACTATTACTGGGAGAAGCTCTCAGCGGGTGGAGACCCCGCGGCCCAGGTCTGCGGTTGGCTCAAGGATCGCTACGGCCTGTCCTGGCAGGTCGTGCCGAGGGGCGTCGATGAGCTGTTCAAGGACGAAAAATCGCCCGGCGCCCAGGCCGCCATGGAGGCGCTGCTGACGATGAAGAAGATCGACTTCGCCGCATTGCGGGACGCGTATGAAAGTGCGGGGGCGGTTACGGGATAACACTGACAGCGCAGGACACTGACGGCGCACGGCACATAAGGCGCAGGGCACCTACGGCGCAGGACACTGACGGCGTAGGGCACAAGAGGCGGGGGGCCACGGCGCAAACAGAACTGCGCAGCTGGAATGTCAGATCATGTTGTGACTCGTTCACTCTTCCACCGCGCCGCGTGCCTGCGCTCAGCTGTCCTTTCGACATTTTGTATGTCCTGCGCTCAGGTGTCCTGCGCTTTTTGAATGTCCTGCGCTTTTTGAATGTCCTGCGCTTCTCGTGCGTTGCGCCGTTAGTGCGTTGCGCCCTTAGTGCGTTGCGCCCTTAGTGCGTTGCGCCCTTAGTGCGTTGCGCCCTTAGTGCGTTGCGCCCTTAGTACGTTGCGCCCTTAGTACGTTGCGCCCTTAGTACGTTGCGCCCTTAGTGCGTTGCGCCCTTAGTGCGTTGCGCCCTTAGCGTTAGTGTCCGGTGTCGCCGGCGGCGTACTCACCCCCCCTCTCGGCCTCGGCGCGACCGGCATCCCCTCCCCCATCCGCTCCAGGCCTCCGACCACCACCGTCTCACCCGCCTGCACTCCGCTGAGAATCTCGACCAGTCCAGCCGACCGCACGCCTAACTGGACCACACGCCGGCTTGCTTTGCCGTCCACCACCGCCCAGACCACATTCGCCGCCCGCATCGGCTGCACCGCGTCCTCGGGAACGACGATCGCATTGGCGCGCGTTGTCGTCGCCAGCCGGGCCTCCACGAACATCCCCGGCTTGAGCTGGCCACCAGGATTGGGCGCGCTCGCCTTCACGACGATGGTGCGGTTCTCGTTCTGCACCACCGGGTCGATGAAGTCGACGCGAGCCCGGTAGGTGCGCCCCGCCTGCGAGGCGACGCTGAATTCCACGATCTGGCCGGGCCGGAGCTGCACGGCATAACGCTCCGGTACCTCGATCACGACGCGCTGTGGACTCACCGTCTGCAACGTGAGCAGCCGCGTGGCGGTCGTCACGTAGTCGCCCACGCTCACAAAACGCTGTCC
The DNA here is from genome assembly GCA_036845045.1 of Gemmatimonadaceae bacterium. Taxonomy (GTDB): domain Bacteria; phylum Gemmatimonadota; class Gemmatimonadetes; order Gemmatimonadales; family Gemmatimonadaceae; genus JABWBJ01. The sequence continues at coordinate 3,551 of DAIUET010000036.1, forward strand.
GATCGCGCCGGCGAACGGGGCCCTTACCGTGGTGCGCTCGATCTGCAGCTCCAGTAGCGCCAGTCCGGCCTCCGTGCTCCGCGCATTCGCCTCCGCGCGCTCGAGGTCTGCCGCCGACGCGGCGTTCTGCGCCCGCAGTCGTCGCACGCGCTCGAGCTGCTGCGTCGAGAGATCGCGATCGGCCGTGGCCCGCTCCGCTTGTGCCCTCAGAATTGCGTCGTCGACTTTCACCAGCGGTGTGCCCGCCGCCACCGACTGTCCTTCGCGGAAGAGGATCTGGGTCACGCGCCCCTGCTCGTCAGGCCGCAGCTCGATCGCCTGCAACGCCTCGATACGCCCCGTCGCCCGCACGGCGTCCACGACCGATTGCCTTCGTGCCGTATCTACGTCGACCGGCATCGGTGGCATCGCCGGCGGTCCACCCGCGGCGCCTCCTTCGGCGGCCGCTGCCGCGCCTTCCTGCGCCGCCTCGCCGCCGCGACCGCGCATCAGCAGGAAGATCAGCGCGATGCCGACGACGAAGACCGCCCCGACCACCAGCGGCCGGCCATTGCCTCGTCGATTCGCCGGGACAGCTATTGTGCGTTCCATGCCTTGCCTCAACGGTTAGGGCTGTTGCCGGCATCTGGCGCGAAGACGCGCCGGCCCAGCAACGCTTCGATCTGCGAGAGCGCCAGCCGTGCCGCAAACTGAGACTGTACCAGTGCGGCCTCTGCTTCGCTCAGCGCCACCTGTGCTTCCAGCAGCTCCAGAATTGTGGTGGCACCTTCACCATAACGCGCACGCTGCACGCGGTAGGTCTCCGTGGCGGCGGTCACGCCCACCTGAGCCAACTCGATTCCGGCACGCGCCGTTCGATAGCCATGATATGCCTGCGCGATCCGTTCAGCCGCCGATCGCTCTCGCTCCTCACGCTGCGCGCGGGCCACGTTGCGATCGGCCTGCAGCCGCGCGACGGCCAGTTCCCTCTGACCGCCGTCCCAGAACGGAAACACGAGTCCGACCTGCAGCTGTGACCTCTTGAGGGCGGAGGGGAACAGTTGGCTGTCGTAGGCGCCCGTCGTCGCCGACAAGGTCAGCGCCGGCAGGTACCGTTCACGCTCCGCGCCCAGCACGGACTCGGCGCGCTTTTCATCGGCGCGGGCCGCTTCGACGTCCGGACCGCGCTCACGAAGTTCCGTCACCGCCTGTTCCTCGGTGAACGGCAACTCGGGCGGGATGGTGGAGTCGAACGGTGCCGCGTCGGCAGGTCCCGGGAGACCGATCCGGTTTCCAAGCCGGAGCCGCGACGCGATGACTGCCGAATCCTGTTGCAGCAGCACGAACCGGGCGCGGTTCAATTCCAGGACCAGCTGCAACGAATCGGACGCGATCGCCTCACCAGCCGACACGCGCACACGTGCAATGCCGAGTTGCTCCTCGGCTCTCTTCACGCGGTCGGTCGCCACGCGCGCCAGCTCGCGCTGCGCCAGCACCGCGAAGTAGGCCGCGTCAGTCACCAGCGCAGACTGGAAGCGGGTCGCGGTCTCGTTGGCTTCGGCGCTCTCCAGCGATGCGCGGGCGCTCTTCAATGTCCCGAGCTTGCCCGCGCCGAGGATCACATAGGACGCCTCGAGCGACGCCGCCGCCGCGTTGGGACTGATACTGCCCGTCCCGAAATTGAAGAACGGTTCCGAAAACCGGATGTAACTCAGCGAGCCGTTCAGGCGCGGCGCAACGAGATCCGCCGTCGCGGCTCGGCGCTCCCACCCCGCCACTCGAATCCGCTGGTTGGCCGCGATGGTATTGGGATCCACCGTCAGCGCCCGCTGCCGGGCCTCGGAAAGCGTGACCACCGGAGCGCTCGTCGTGGCCTGCGCCGGTGCGTTTCCAGGAAGCAATATGGCACCTAACGTCAAAACCATACCAGCCACCCGCGCACCTCTCGCCTCTGGCCTCTGGCCTCTGACCTGTCTCATCGCCCCTCCATCGTGACCGCAGCCGGCCGGTACGCGCTCGACGCGGGCACGACGCGCGTCCGGCGCAGCCGTTCGAACACCACGAACACCGCCGGCACCAGGAACAGCGTCAGCAGCGTCGACACCGTGAGCCCGCCGATGATCGCATAGCCTAACGGACGGCGGCTCGCGGCCCCCGCGCCCAGGCCCAGGGCGATGGGCAGCGCGCCGAAGACTGCCGCCACCGAAGTCATGAGGATGGGCCGCAACCGGATCCGGCCGGCCTCACGCATCGCCGCCACCGCTTCCATCCCCTTTGCCCGCAAGTCGTTCGCGTAGGTCACCAGCAGGATGGAGTTCTTCGACACCAGCCCGATGAGCAGGATCATGCCCACCTGGCTGTACACGTTGAGCGTGGATCCCGCCAGCCAGAGCGCGCCTAACGCACCGGTGACGGCCAGCGGCACGGCCAGCAGCACCGTGAACGGGTGCAGCAGCGACTCGAACTGCGCCGCGAGCACCATGAACACGAAGACCAGCGCCAGCGCGAAGGCGAACGCCAGGGCGCCGCCGCTGTCGCGGAATTCCCGCGACTCGCCGGCGTAATCGATCGTGCTGCCCGCGGGAAGCACTTCCGCCGCGGCGACATTCAGCGAGTCGAGCGCCTGGCCGAGCGTGAAGCCGGGAGCGAGGCTGGCCGACAGCGTGAACGAGCGGACGCGATTGTAATGGTTGAGCTGCCGTGGACCGCTTCGTTCCTCCACGCGCGTCACGGCATCGAGCGGGACGAGCTGGCCATCCCGCCCGCGGACCTTCAGGCCCGTGATGTCGGACGGCGTGGCGCGTTCACCGGCGTCGAGTCGAAGAATCACGTCGTACAGCTTGTTGTCGGACGTGAACCGGCTCACGTCCCGCCCACCGAGCATCGTCTGCAGCGTGACCGCGATGTCGCGTGCCGGGACCCCAAGGTCCTCGGCACGATCGCGGTCGAGGCTGACGACCAGTTCGGGCCGCGTGACGCGGAGGTCGGTGTCGACGTTCACGAGGCCCGGGATGGCACGCGCCCGGTTCACGAGGGCGTCCATGCCGTTGGCGAGCGTCTCGAAGTCGCGATGGCGCACGACGAACTGCACCGGCGGCAGGAAGCCGCCGAACGCCGGCGGGTTCGAGGCAAACGCAAACACGCCCGGTACGCCGAAGAAGAACTGCGGCTGGATCTCGTTGATGATGTCCTGGGCCGACCGGTCGCGCTCCTCCGCGTCCGTCAGGATGGTGCCGAAGAATCCCGAACTCGGCGCGCCGCCAAACCCGACAAAGGTGAACGTGGAGCGCACGTCCTTGGTCCGGTGGGCGATCGCCTCGATCTGCCGCAGGTACTCGTCCGTGTACTGGACCGTTGATCCCTCGGGCGCAATCACGAACGTGAAGAAGAAGCCGCGGTCGTCCGCGGGCACGAACTCGCGCTGGAGCACGTTGTAGAGCAACACGGCCGACGCCATCAGCGCCACACCACCGGCAATCACGGCCGACGGGCGACGCAGGGCGGCCGCGAGCATCCGCCCGTACAGGTTCGTGATCCTCGTCAGGTCCGTGTGCACGCGCCGGTGAAAGGCCGACTCACGCTTCGAGACACGGAGGATCTTGGCCGAGAGCATCGGCGTCAGCGTGAGCGCGACGATCCCGGAGATGAGCACCGAGCCGCCCACCGCGACACCGAATTCGTTGAACAGCCGGCCGGTGACGCCGGTGAGGAAGAGCAGCGGCGAGAACACCGCGATGAGTGCGATCGTGGTCGCGATGACTGCGGTGGTGATCTCCTTCGTGCCGTCGATCGCCGCCGTCTCCGGGTCCTTCCCCAGCTCTTCCTGGTGGCGATATGCGTTCTCGAGCACGATGATCGCGTCGTCGACCACGATGCCGATCGCGAGGATGAGTCCCAGCAGCGTGAACGTGTTGATCGAGTAGTTCAGCGCCGCGAGGATCGCGAACGTGGCGATGATCGACACGGGAATCGCCAGCGCGGGGATGATCGTCGCGCGCAGTGAGGCGAGGAACATGAAGATGATGAGGACGACCAGGCCCGCCGTCAGCAGGAGCGTTTCGCGCGCCTCCTGGATCGAGCGCTCCACGAAGATCGTTCCGTCGAATGCCATGTCGAGCGTGACGCCGGCGGGGAGAGCCTCACGGATGGCCGGCAACTCGCGGTGGACGCCCGCGGCAACGTCGAGGACGTTCGCCTTCGACTGCCGCACGACTCCGATGAACACCGCATCCTTGCCCGAGTATCGCGTCACGGATCGTTCGTCCTCGGGACCTGCCTCAACACGGGCCACATCACGCAACTTGACCAGCTGGTTCTCGCGGCTCGAGACCGTGAGTTCGCTGAATTCTTCGGCCGTCTTCATCTCGCCCAGGTAGCGGACCGAGAATTCGCGCCGTTCGGACTCGATACGCCCGGCCGGGATCTCGACACTACGGGTACGAATCGCCGCTTCCACGTCCTGTGCCGTCATGCCGCGAGCGGCGAGTTCCGCCGGCGACAGCCAGACTCGCATGGCGAATCGGCGCTCACCGAAAATGGGCGCACCCGAGACGCCGGGAATCGTCTGCAGGCGCGGCTTGATGAGCCGATCGCCGATGTCGGACAGCTCGATGAGGCTGTAGCTGTCCGACGTGAGGCTCATGAAGATGATCGGGAAGGCGTCGGCGTCCTCCTTGGCGACCACGGGCTCTTCGATGTCCTCCGGGAGGAAACCGCGGATGCGCGCCACCTTGTCGCGCACGTCCTGCGCCGCATCTTCGATGGGGCGATCGAGGAGGAACTCGAGCGTGATCGTGCTCATCTGGTCGGCGCTCGAGCTGGACATCGTGCGCAGGCCTTCCACGCTCGACAGCTCTTCCTCGAGAACGTCCGTGACCGCGGATTCGACGACCTGCGGACTCGCCCCGGGCAGGAAGGTCGTCACCGTGACCACCGGTGAATCGGCATCCGGGAATTCACGGACCGGGAGGCGCGTGTATCCGATCACCCCGACCAGCACCAACCCCAGGCTCACCATGCTGGCGAGTACAGGCCGGCGAATGAACCGCTCAGCAAACTGCATCAGCACCTCCCGCGACAGGTCCGCTGGAAGCCACCACTTGCTTCCTCATTGTTCGTCGATCGGGGCCTTCCGGAATCGACGGAGGGATACCGAAGATACACCGAAAGTCCGGGAGCGCAATACACGCTCTTCTGTTCGGTGTTTTTGCGCAGCCGGTAATTGTAGTCACCTCAGACCCCGAGCGCGTCATGAACCCCGACTTCATCCGTCAAATCCTCGACTTCCACTACTGGGCTCGGGACCGTGTCATGCGCGCGACCGAAGCGCTCAGCGCGGAGCAGTACGTGCGACCGATGGGCAACAGTTTCTCATCGATCCGGGACACGCTCAATCACGTCTATTACGCGGAATGGGTCTGGTACTCGCGCTGGAATGGCGTCTCGCCCACCGCGTTCCCGTCGGACGATATCCCGGACCTCGCCGCGCTTCGACTCCTGTGGTCTGGAATGGAAGGTAAGGTGCGCGCTTACGTCACCGGCGCCAGTGCAACGGATCTGCAACGAGTGATCCCATACAGGCTCATGAGTGGTGCGGAGGGGGCGTCGCCGTTGTGGCAGATGGTCGTACATGTCGTCAACCACGCCACCTACCACAGGGGCCAGGTCACGACGATGCTGCGTCAGCTGGGCGCCGCGCCGGCCCCGAGTACGGACATGATCACCTACTTCCGGGAGTGCGCCTAACGCGACGTCCGAGCGATGCCGGCGCGGCCGGGGGGGGCCGCCGACTTGAACGCGCAGTCCAGTGGTTATCGCGCAGCGCCGGGCCACGCACATCGATGGTCCGTTTGTGGTAACGGCGTGCTCTATGCACTGTGCCAAAAAAAACGAGAACGCCGGGAGTCGTTAGCCCCGGCGTCCTCTGCGCCGTGCTCGGAGGATCCTGGCGGCATTGCCGCGGGAGCCGAAGCTCCCGATTTCCGAGCCAGCGCCCGATCGAGGAATAACTGACCTCGACGGTTCAACCCGCTCAGCGGCGGGAGGTTGCAGCGGGTCAATGCACGCGTTTGCCTTTCGCCTTCGCTCCCGATGCTTGGGAGAATCGGGACCATTCTGCCCGATCTGCTTGGGGCTCACGTGTTGGCATCGCCCTCACTCTGCACCCACAGTATTCCACCTTTCCGTCGCGCGTGCAATCGGAAAGCTCCCGACGCAAAACGTCCGAAATTGTGTTAGGGTTGGGTTGTTGAAGCAGAATAGCTGAGCCGTGGCTAGTCCCGATTCACCTGCAGGCGCCGCTCGATCGCATCCAGGCGCTCCAGAATCTGCCGCATCTCGGCGCCGTCCGCGGACGCCATCGTCGGCAACGCCACCGATCGCGCTGGCCAGAAGGTCTTCAGCAGTGCGAACGCGAACAGCACCAGCAACAGCAGTTGCGCCAGCAGGGTCTCCACGCTGGGGAAGATTCCCATTGCATCCACGTGCGGCCACCCGGGCAGCACGGTGATGCTCACCACACCGCCCTCCTGCAGCTCACGGATCCCCTTCCCCATGAACACGAACGCCATGTAGTACAGCAGCACGCTGGTCACGGCGAAGAACGGACGCAGCGGAATGCGGATGCCGTACTTCCAGAACAGCGTGAAGATGATTGCGAGCATCCCTCCGCCCACCACGACACCGGCCAGGATCGGCCACAGGATGTCGGTTCCCTCGTTGAGGAGCGCCTGGTAGAACAGCGCCGTCTCGGCGCCCTCGCGATACACCGCCAGGAATGCCACCAGCGCCAGCGCCGTTCCTCCGCCCTTCTGCAGCGCCGCATCGACCTTCTCGCGGATGAATTTCTGCCACTTCGCCGCCTCGACCTTCGAGATCAGCCAGTAACTCACGGAGAACAGCACGGCCACAGCCACGAGCATCGTGGCGCCCTCGATTACCTCGCGCGTCGCCGGCAGGGCGCGCAGTACCGTGGCCAGCACCACCGCCGTCGCCGCGCTGGCGCCTAACGCCAGCAGCACGCCCGTCCAGATCGACCGCAACCGCTCGCGATGCCCGGTCTTCACCAGGAAGGCCACGACCGCGCCGATCACCAGGATCGCCTCGAATCCTTCCCGCAGGATGATCAGCAGCGACTGCAGGAAGGCGCCCCAGCCGCTCGCCGGTGGACCGGCCAGCTCCTTCACCCCCGGCAACCCGGCCTCGATGGCATTCATGGATCGCTCGGCGCTGCGGAAATCGCGGGCGCCGATCGCGCCCCTGAAGTCGGCGAAGTGCCGTTCCAGCGCCGCCACCGTCCCCGGGCTCCGCGCCCGCGCCGGCGTTTCGAGCGGCTCGAACGCGATGTAGGCGTCGAAGGCGTGGTCGTCCGCTTCATCCTTCCGGTTCGCGCGCGCCGAGGCGATCGCCGACTGCAGGTGGCGCATCACAGTCTGGATCGTGGAATCCGGGTCGGAGCCTCCCGCCGCGCCGGGAGCATCGCTGATCGAGAGCGACCGCACCCACGCCACCAGGCCGTCCACTTCCACTGGAGTCAGGTCGCGCGTGGCCGGCATCGCCGTTCCGGGGATTCCTTCCCGGATAGCCGCCGCGATCTGGGCGTCGCTGCGATCCGCCTGCCAGGCAAACGACGACAGTTCCCGCGGGAGCCTGGACAGGCTCGCGCTCATCGGGCCGTTGGACGCGCCCGCGACGCCATGGCACGATGCGCAGCGTTGCACCCAGAACCCCTCACCCATCGCAACCGCCCCGCTGTCCGGCAAGCGCAGGCCATGGAGCCACGACACGATGCTCCACCGCTCGTCGGCGCTCAGCTCCTCCGCCCAGCCCTGCATCTGCGTCCCCGCGATTCCGACGGACACGATCCGGTACATCAGCGACGGCGGCACGTCCCGCATGACCTCGGCGCTGCCTAACGCCGGCGGCGGCGGGTTCAGCCCCTTGCCGGCCGGCCCGTCGCCCATGCCCCGCGACCCATGGCACGACGCGCAGTACTGGCCGTAGAGCCGGGCGCCCGCCGCCAGGTCGACGGGCCGGGTCGGGAGGTCCAGCGCGGCGTCGGCGCCTAACGCGGCGAGAAAGACGTCCCGCCAGCGATCGAGCGCCCGCGGCGGCACCTTCCGGGCCACGCCCGAGGAAATCGAGTCGAGCGCGAGGCGGGCGGAATCGGCCCCGGTACCGCTGAGGCGCTGAGCCGCCTCCCGTGCCGCGCTCAGGAACGAAAGCGCCTCCTCGTACTCCACGCTCGAAATGAGCCTGCCCGCGGCGTCGATGCCCTTCTCGTACTCGGCGAGGGCTACTCCGACGATGTCGGCCACCCGCTTGGCGGGCCGTTCCTGACCCAGCGCAACGCCAGGCGCAGGTAGCGTAAGCGCTGCTGCGACAACCAGCTGGAGCAACGCCTTGTTCCCGGAAATCATCGATCGGTAGTAGATGAGAGCGCTTCCTGAACTTATCCCGAGTGAATTTATCGGTGGGACAAACTCATTTCTACGGCTCGGTCTCCAGCACCACGAACGCCGTCGCCAGGTCATCACCGTGTGAAAGCGAAATCCAGGTCTTCGTGACTCCCAGCTCCCGTGCCCTGGCCGACGCGCGCCCATGAAGGCGCAATCCCGGCCGCCCGATCGCGTCGAGCACAACCTCCATCTCCCGCCAGCCGATCCCGCGCGCGTCTTCACTTCCGCTCAATGCCTTGAACGTTGCTTCCTTCGCCGCTACCCGCACGGCATAGTGCCGCGCGGGGTTGGCCATTCCGCTGCAGTATCCGCGCTCGGATTCGGTGAACAGCCGGTGCAGCGCCCGCTCACCCTGCGACGCGATCATCGAACGGACGCGCGAGATCTCCACGAGGTCGACACCGATGCCGATGATCATGGCCGGAAGGAACCGGGAAGGAGCCGCGCGGCACTTGCCCAGCCGCTGTCAGCGAGCGCAAACGCCGTCGAGACGGCGGAGACCCACTCGCGCCAGGCAATGAAGCGAATCGTCTCCGGCGCGCTGCGGAAGTGTGTAGCCGCTGATTCCATCGCATCGAGCCCCGCGAAGAACGGCGCCATCGCCTCCTCCAGTTCGGCCTCGAGACCGCGCTGGTCGGGATGGCTGCCCGGGTAGGCGTCCCTGGCGATCGCCTGCAGCGACACGGCGATCCGTTCCCGGAGCGCGCGAGCCTCGATGGCGGCCACGCGCGCTTCGAGATCCGCCTCACTCTCGATGCGTCGCCGCGCCTGCATCAGCGGCGCGAGGAAGCGCGCCTGCGCGTCCACCGAGCCCCCGCGCCTCGAGCCGAGCAGGCGATGACCGCGTGCCACTTCAGGAAGCGGGCAGACGCGCTGCAGCAGCTGAATCCAGGCGAACTCCAGCCCGCGGCTGGCTTCGACGAGGACGCGACTCCCCCCGGCGCCGCCGTGGATCGTGAGCGATCCCGTGCGCCAGGCACCGCCGGCCAGTTCTTCGTAGTCCATCCGGAGCGTGCCACCGGCGCGCGACTGGAACTCCAGGATGTCACTCGTCAGGCGGACGAGACCCGGCCCGCTGAGCCGGAGCGCCCCCCACTCCACCACCAGGTTCGTCGCGTCGACTTCGATATCGTCGTCAGGCATCTTCGAGCGGGAAACGGTAGATGCCGGACGCTTCATCGTCGCAGATGGCCGCGCGCTGGCCGGTGCGTGCCTCATACCGGTCCACGAACATGTACAGCCGGTCGGGTGTGAAGGCCGCGCGCGGTATTCCCGACGCCTGGATGATTGCTTCGATGGCGGGTTCCGGACCCTCGACCTCCAGCAACGTGTCCATGCGGGGGAATCGCTCGAAGCGGGCCGTGGCCCCGTGGAGCTGCAGCACGCGAACGTCCCGGTCGATGGCCCGCGTGACGACGTAGCCGAGAGCGTCGAGGATCGCGGTCATCCGGACCGCGTCGCCGATGGGAACGGTCGTCTCCTCCCGGTGCTTGTAGCCGCCGTCGAACGAGGCCGGACCCTTCCAGTCCAGCGTGGCGGACTCGCCATCGGCGTCACGCCTCACGCGCAGTCGGAGGACAATGTCGCGCATCGTCAGGCGACGATCGGGATAGTCGTAGCGCCGGTCCTCGAGCCGTCCTTCCGACAGTTGTTTCGCGCCGGCGGCGAGGAGGCGCGCCAGGCAGGACGACTCGTCAGGCACGACGGCCTTGAGCTCCGTCTCACGCATGCTCGATGGCCGCCAGGACGGCCTCGGTGTCACCCAGGTCGCTGAACACGGCGTCCGGATCGTGTGCCGCGAGCGAGTCCACGGTGTAATGCCCGGTCGCGACGGCGATCGCGCGCGCGCCGATGGGGCGTCCGCAGTGGATGTCACTGGGCGTGTCGCCCACGATGACCACCGCGCGGCCCTCGACATGCAGGCCCAACCGGTCGCGGGCACGACGCTGGGCGATCGCGGGAAGCTCCGCACGCACTTCGTGATCCGACCCGAACGCGCCGACGGTAAATCGCTCGAACCCGATCCCCGCCGCCCGCAGCTTCTGCTGGGCCCCCGGCTCGAGATTCCCGGTGACGAGGCCGACCACGCAATGGGCACGGTCGACCAGCGCATCGAGCAGCGGTATCACGCCGGTGAGCGCTTCGATGCGCGCGTCGGGCGCCGCGATCTCGCGTTGCAGTCCGGCGACATAGCGCTCCATGACCTGCGGCATGCGCCCGTCGATCACGGCGTCGTCGAACCCTGCACCCCGCATGAGGTCGCGCACGATCTGCCGGTCCGTCTTTCCGTCGAAGCGATAGGCGGGCGAGCCCTTCGTCCCGAAGGTGTCGATCAGCGCCGCCTCCATGGCACGCCGGCCGGCGCCATGGCTGTGGAGGAGTGTGCCGTCGATGTCGAACAGGACGAGTCGATGCATGGCGCTCAACCGGCCTCCGGTTCCTGCGTCGCCGTGCGGGCGATGACGAGTCCGCTCAGGATGAAAGCGGCGCCTGCCACCTGCCAGCGCGTCGGTGCCTCGCCGAGCGCCAGCCAGGCAAAGGCCATCGCGAGGAAGGGCTGCATGTTCGAGTACATCGACGTGTGCGTTGGCCCCAGAGTCTTCACGCCCTGGTACCGGAACAGGTACGCGATCACCATCGCGCCGACCGTCGAATAGGCGAGGGCACCGTAGACCGCCGGGGACAGCCCGACCCACGACACGGTCATGACCTGCGGGATGCCGACGACGAGCGACACGATACCGCCACCGACCATCGTCCAGGCGCCGACAAGGAGGCCGGGCACGCGCGTGGTCAGGGGTTGCACCATCACCGAGAACAGCGCCCAGCTGACGGCCGACGCGAACACGAGGGCGCTGCCTAACAAGCTGTCCTGGCCACCGGTCCCGCCGGCGGTACCCAGGACGACGCACGACACGCCGACGAGCTGGAACCCGATGCCGGACCACGAGCGACGGGTGAGGTATTCCGTCCCGCGGATCCGGCCCAGTATTGCCGCCAGCGCCGGACCCGACGCGAGCATGAGGACGGTGGTGGCGACTCGCGACCGTGCCTGCCCGAGGATGAAGAAGACCTGGTAGATGCCGTTGCCCAGCATGCCGAGCATGACCAGGCGGATGGCGTCGTCGCGGGAGGTGGGACCCAGCCGCATGGCGCGGGCGACACCGAACTGCAGCAACGCCGCCGCCGGGATCCGGACGCCGTTGTAGGCCAGCGGGGGAACGAGCCGCGTGCCGAACTTGAGGACGCTGTAGTTGACGGCCCAGATGAGGGCCATGGCGACGAGCATGGCGTCCGTCAGCAGGATTCTGCGACGGTGCGATGGGACGGGCATGCTGTAATTCTAGCGACCAG
>DAIUET010000037.1:0-15013 GCA_036845045.1 Gemmatimonadaceae bacterium
CGCCTTGCTCACCGCGTTCAGGTTGGTGTACGAGGCATGCAGCGAGTTGTACGCCGCGGCAAAGGTGGAGTCGATGGTGATCGCCTGGGTCGCCATCGCGACCGCCTCCTCGAACCGCGCCTCGTTATGGTACCGTCGGGCCGCTGTCATGGCCCGAAGGGCGGGCAGCGAGGACGTCGTGACATCGGCCAGCGGCGGCGTGGCCATCACCGAGCGCAATGACTCGCCGATGCCACGCCGCAGTTCGCGCCCGACCTTCTCCACCGCGCCGATCAGTTCGCCTTCGTTGTTCGCGGTCGCCTTCGCGGTCAGCGCCTCCGCGCCGTCGGCGGTCGCGATGACACGAGCCGTGATCTGATATCCATTCCCGATGCGCGCGACGTCGCCGACCACGAATGCCTTGGCACCTTCACGCTCGGCCAGTTCGCGTACCTTCGGTTCCGGCAACGCCGTGCCGTGCTCGAGCCCCATGCGGGCCAGGCCGGACCACATGGCCGCCTGGCTCATGGCCTGCACGGCACGCGACTGCTGCAACTCGACGCGGATTGCGTCAGTGATCGTCGCGGCGAGTGACGAATCCGAAGTCCGGTTCTCGAACTCCGACACGAGCACGACATCGTTTTCGGCGAGGACATCGTCGCCGATGAGCGTGCCCGCGCGTCCCGAGCGTGCGAACCAGAACATTCCTGCGGCCATCAGGATGGCGACGCTAGCTCCCCCGGCGATCATCCGTCCCCAGCGTCGTGACGTTCGTGCCGGTGCGTCGACTGCCGGCCCAGTCGCCGCCGTCCCGTGAGCCGTCGTCGCCATCGCGTCCAGCGCGCGCAGGATCTCGTCCGCCTGCTGCGGGCGATCGGCCGCGTTCTTCTCGAGGCAGCGCATAACGATGGCCTCGAGAGCCGGCGGCACCGTGGAGCGGTGCGCCGAGAGTGCCTCGGGCCGACGCGTCAGGTGCCCGGCGAGCACCTGCTGCGTGTTGCCGGTGAATGGCGGCTGGCCGACGAGCATCTCATACGCCATCACCCCGAGCGCGTAGATGTCGGCGCGGTGATCGGTGGCTGGATCGGCCGTCGCCTGTTCCGGCGCCATGTACGTCGTCGTTCCCAGCGAGACGCCGGTACCGGTCAGGTTCGACGACGCGGCGGATTCGCTCACCGCCTTGGCGACGCCGAAATCCGTCACCAGCGCATGGCCGCTGGAAAGGAGGATGTTCTCGGGCTTGATGTCCCGGTGAACGACGCCGTGCCGGTGTGAATACGCGAGGGCGTCCGCGACCTCGCGGAGGATCTTCACCGCCTCGTCGACGGGTAGCGCGCCTGCCCGGGCCAGGCGATCGCGCAGCGAATCCCCCTCCACCAGCGGCATGACATAGAACAGGACATCGGCGCCGCCGCCGGAGTCGTAGAGCGGGAGGATGTGCGGGTGGTGGAGCCTGGCCGCGATCTCGATCTCGCGCAGGAAGCGCTCGGCCCCGAGGCTGGCGGCGACGTCCGGGCGCAGGACCTTCACCGCCACCTGGCGATGGTGTTTCAGGTCTTCGGCGATGTACACGGTCGCCATGCCGCCGGCGCCGAGTTCCCGTTCGATCCGGTACCGGCCGGTCAGCGCAGCTTCTAGGCGTCCGAAGGAATCGGTCATCCACGCTCCTGGGCCGTCCCAAACCTATCGCGCCGCCAACTGGTGCGCAGTAGCTGGCTGGTTCCGGGACTACCTCGATTCGCAGGGACCGCTCCCTCGTGTCTCGGTCGTCCTCCATGCTGCCGTAGTGCTGCATCACACCTGCCGACTGGCCGCGCGTTCTCTTGTGGCGTCAGAAAGCACCACCTAACATCGGGGATCCCTCCCCAGTTCATAGTGGCGGACTCGCTCGACGGCCTGCGAACAGCGCTTTCGGACCGGTATGAGATCGACCGGGAGCTTGGTCGTGGCGGGATGGCAACCGTCTACCTCGCGCGCGACCTCAAGCACGGTCGACTCGTGGCGATCAAGGTGCTGCGCCCCGACGTCGCTGCCTCGGTCGGCTCCGATCGATTCCTGCGCGAGATTCGCACCGCCGCGCAGTTGCAGCATCCACATATCCTCCCGCTCCACGACTCCGGCGCGGCCGGCGGGCACCTCTACTACGTCATGCCGTTCGTCGAGGGAGAGTCGCTGCGTGATCGCATAACGCGCGAGCACCAGCTGCGGGTTGACGACGCCTTCCGGATTACCCGCGAGATCGGCGACGCACTCACCTACGCCCACTCTCGGGGGGTCGTGCACCGGGACATCAAGCCGGAGAACGTGCTCCTGTCCGGCACGGAGAGCGGGGACCCGGGACATGCCCTGGTCACGGACTTCGGTATCGCGCGCGCGGTCTCGAATACCACGGACGAAACCCTGACACAGGCCGGCATCGCGGTAGGGACACCGGCATACATGAGCCCCGAACAGGCGAGCGCGGAGCGAGCCATCGACGGGCGGTCCGACATCTACTCGCTGGGGTGCGTGCTCTACGAGATGCTGGTGGGGCACCCGCCATTTCTCGGAGCGACGTCCCAGGAAATACTCGCCCGCCATCTGCGCGACCCGCTGCCGCCGCTTCGAACGGCCCGGCCGGACCTGTCGCCCGCCGTCGAGCGGGCCGTGCAGACCGCCCTCGCCAAGTCGGCGGCGGACCGGCACGCCACGGCATCCGGGTTCACCCGGGCCCTGGCCGCGGCCGCCGACACACCGGCCACCGGCCGGCCGTCTCTCGTTATGCGCAGCCTGGTGGTCGTGGCAGGACTGGCCCTGCTGGCAACCGGGTATGCGCTGGTGGTTCGCCCGCGCGGCGGGACGCCCCCGGCCGCCGTCGTTCCGGACACCGCACTGTCGATTGCCGTGCTGCCGTTCGAGAACATCGGCGGCAATCCGGCCAACGAGCCCTTCAGCGATGGGGTGGCCGAAGACCTGACGACGGAGTTGAGGAAGGTCGGGCGGCTCAACGTGAAGTCCCGCACCTCGGCGTTCAGCTTCAAGGGCCGCGACCTGACGGCGCAGGAGATCGGCCGCAGGCTCGGTGCCCGCTACGTGATGACCGGCAGCGTGCAACTCGATCGGACCCGGCGCCGCGTGAACGCACATCTCATCGACGTGGCGAGCGGCGACGAGATCTGGTCGGACCGGTTCGACAGTGAGGCCCAGGCGGGTGATGTGTTCGCGGTGCAGGACACCATCACCCGCGCCATTGTGGAGTCGCTGCGGCTGCCCCTCTCCGCCGTCGAGACCGCGATGCTGGAGCGCAAATCCACCACCGACCGGGAGGCGCACGAGCTCTACCTGCAGGGACGGTTCTTTTTCGAGAAGCGCGACGAGGCGAGTCTGGCGAAGGCGAGGGATTTCTTCGAGCGCGCCATCCGGCGGGATTCGCTGTACGCCAGAGCGCACGCCGGGTTGAGCGATGCCTTGAGTCACAGCGCAGTCTTCGGCTATTTCACGCCGGCCACCGTTCACGCGAGGGCGAAGGACGCCGCGCTGCGGGCGCTCGCGCTGGACAGCCTGCTGGTCGAAGGCCACGTCGCCCGGGGATTCGTGGCGCTGTTCCTGGAGTTCGCATTCGATTCGGCGGAACGGGCCTTTGACCGCGCCGTGCTGCTCGATCCGCGTTATGCGCCGGGGCACCAGTTCCGCGCCTGGCACCTGATTTCGGCCGGCCGCGCCGATGAAGCGGTCGAGAACATGCGTGAGGCGGTGCGGCTGGACCCCTTTTCCCTCGTGATCAACGCCCGCATGGCGACGATGTTGTATTACGCCCGCCGCAACGAGGAAGCGCTGGCGCAGGCGGGGCACACGCTCGAACTCGATTCGATGTTCTTCTCGGGACGCGGGGAGTTCGCGCGGGCACTGCTCGCCCTCGGCCGTTGCGACGAGGCCCTCGCGTTCATCGAAAAGGACCCGATAGCGCTGGCGGCGCCGTTCCGTGGCCTCCGGGGCATTGCCCATGCCCGATGCGGCAACCGGGACCGGGCCCTGGCCGAGCTGGACTTCCTCCGCGACGAAGCGGCCAGGGGCAGGTACGTCACGCGTTATGCATTCGCGGCGATCCACGCCGCCCTCGGGAATCGTGAGCAGGTGTTCGCCGAGCTCGATGCCGCCCTGGAGGAACGGGCCTGGACGCTCTTCGCCCTGCTCGTCGAGCCGGAGTTCGACGCCTTCCGCTCCGACCCGCGCTTTACGCGCCTGCTCCGCAGGATCGGTCTCCGGTCCTGAGGGGAGATGTTCGGAGCGGACTGACACTGCGACGCGCCAGTCTGCTTCCGGACCTGACGTCGGAGCAGGCCCGCCTCGCTGCGGATCGGCGCAGCCCTCATCTTTCCGGGTCCATGACAGCCATGTTCAACCGCCTCAGTGAAGCCCTGACCGGGCGTTATGCAGTCGTACGCGAGATCGGTGCTGGGGGCATGGCGCTCGTCTTCCTGGCCGAGGACCTCAAGCACCGGCGCAGCGTCGCCATCAAGGTCCTGAAACCGGAACTCGGGGTGACGGTCGGACCGGACCGCTTCCTGCGCGAGATCGAGATCGCCGCGCGGCTCAGTCACCCCCATATCCTGCCGCTGTTCGACTCCGGGGCAGCCGGTGACCTGCTGTACTACGTCATGCCGTTCGTGGCCGGCGAGTCGCTCAGGGCGAGGTTGTCCCGCGAGCGCCAGCTCGGGCTCGACGACGCGCTCCGCCTGACGAGAGAGATCGCTTCCGCGCTCGGCTTCGCGCACCAGCAGGGTATCGTCCACCGCGACATCAAGCCCGAGAATATCCTGCTCGCCGACGGCATCGCGCTGGTTGCCGATTTCGGGATCGCCCGGGCCCTCCGCTCGAGCCGGACCAATGGAGACGCGCCGGCCACGACGCTCACGACGGCCGGTCTCGCGCTCGGAACGCCCGCCTACATGAGTCCCGAGCAGTTCACGGCCGACGATGTCGACGGTCGCTCCGATATCTACGCGTTAGGATGCGTCCTCTTCGAGATGCTCGCCGGCCAACCGCCCTTTACCGGCCCGACCATGGACGCCCTGCTCCGCCAGCACCTGACGGCGGAGCCGCGGCCGTTGAGCGAGCTGCGGCCCACGGTGCCCTTGGGCATCGTTCGGGTGGTGGCCAGGGCACTGGCCAAGGATCCCGCCGATCGCTTCCCCACCGCCGCGGCGTTCGCCGAGGCCATCGCCACCGTGGTGAGTGGCGGCATCACCCCGCTGTTCCCCGACAACGCGCCGGAGACGCCTAACAACCTGCCGCGCCAGCGGACGCGATTCATCGGCCGCGAGGGGGAACTCGCCGAGTGTGCGCGGCTGCTGGGCGAGACGAGGCTCCTGACGCTCACCGGAATTGGCGGCTCGGGAAAGACACGCCTCGCGTTGCGGCTCGCGGAAAGCATGCTGCCATCGTTTCCCGATGGCGTCTGGTTCGCCGACCTCGCGCCTCTCGTCGACGGAGAACGCGTTCCGGCCACCGTCGCCGCGGCGATCGGTGCCGCCGAAACGGCCGACCGCCCCCTCCTGGAGACCATCCGTGAACGGCTGAGGGGAAAGCGGACACTGATCCTGCTCGACAACTGCGAACACCTGCTGGCCGCCGCCGCCGGGCTGGCCGACGATCTCCTGGCAGGAGACGACGGTGTGCGCATCGTCGCCACCAGCCGCGAGGGGCTTGGCGTTGAAGGCGAGCGCCTGGTCGCGCTTCGCTCGATGAGCGTTCCGGCCGACCGGAAGGCCGACCTGGACGCCGTGGAGGGATCCGACGCCGTTCGCCTGTTCGTCGACCGTGCCCAGGCCGCACGTCGCGACTTCACGATCGCTCCCGATAATGCCGCGGCGATCGCCGAGATCTGCCGGAGGCTCGATGGTATTCCGCTGGCCATCGAGCTGGCGGCGGCGCGCGTGAAGGTGCTGTCCGTCGAGCAGATCCGGTCGCGTCTCGACGATCGCTTCCGGCTGCTGACCGGCGGACGCTCCGCGGTGCCGCGCCAGCAGACGTTGCTGGCCGCCATCCAGTGGAGTTACGAGCAGTTGACGGAGGAGGAACAGCGGCTGCTGCGGCTCCTGTCGATCTTCTCCGGCGGATGGACGCTCGAATCCGCCACCGCGGTTGCCGGTGCTGAAGACGAGTTCCACGTCCTCGACGTCCTGTCGCGGCTCATCGACAAGTCGCTCGTCCTCGTTGACGAAAGCGCGGCCAGCGAGGCGCGCTACACCATGCTGGAAACCGTCCGGCAGTACGGTCAGGAGCGCCTCGTGGAAGCGGGCGAGTCGGAACGCGTGCGCGATCGGCACCTGACGTTCTTCATGGAGCTGGCCGAGCGATTCTACTCCGAGAAATTCACACGCGAAGGATACTGGAACGTCCGCCTGACGAGTGAGCTCGATAACCTGCGGGCGGCGCTGTCGTATGCCCGCGACCGTGACCCGGAGCGTTACCTCGCCCTCGTGGGAGCACTGGCGTACTTCTGGTGGGCCCGTTCCCACTTTCTCGAGGGGCGCGAGCACATCAGGAATGCCCTCCACGGCGCCTCGCCGACTCCAGTGCGTCGCGCATACGCTCGTGCCTTGCGCGGTCAGGGCATGTTGAGTGCGTACGAAGGCGACACCGCGAAGGCCCGCGAGGCCATGGAGCTGGGTCTCTCGATGTGGCGCGAACTCGGCGACCCGGTCGAACTGGGTAACTCGCTGGCCACCCTGGGCTGGTCGCAGTTCCTCGCCGGCGAGGATGAGCAGGCGTACGTGACGTTCGAGGAGCTGCTGCGCGTCTCGAACGAGCAAGGCGACCCGGTTTACATCAACCAGTCGAAGGTGGCGCTGGGTCAGGTGCTCGTCGCTCTCTCGCGGGTTGACGAGGCGCGGGCGATGGCCCGGGATGTCATCGAGTACTCGCGCAGGGCAGGAGACAAGCGCGCCGAACACTCGGGTTTCCACTATCTGGCTGACTGCGCGCTCATCGAAGGCGACTGCGCGACGAGCATCGGCTTGTACCGGCAAAGCCTGGAGCTGGCCGAAGCGATCGGCGATCGCATCGAGACGAGTTTCGAGGTCGAAGGGATCGCGATGTCCCTTGCCGGCCTCGGTGAGCACGAACGCGCGATCGCCCTTTCGACGGCGGTGCGCGCCGAGTGGGCGCGCCACAACGTCAACATGCAGATCCGCTTCTGGGAAGCGCTCATCGTCCGTTTCCTGACGCCGGCGCGTAATGCGATTAGCGCTGAGCGTACCGAAGCCGCGACTCGCGCTGGTCGCGACATGACGTTCGAGGACGCCGTCCGCGAGGCCCACGCCGCCGCCGAACGATACGAAAGGGCGCCGGCGCGCTGACACGCCAGCAGTGTTCAGCCCGGCGGGCCGGCGGCCGTGGAGAGCGGTCGACCGGCGAGGAAATCCTGTTCCGTGATCGAGCCACCGCGCGACGTATCCTGGTCCAACAGCAGTTTCCAGCGGCCGTTCTCCTTCCGCAGGATCATCTCGAAGCCAGTGTACGTGAGCCGCGTCTCACCACCGGGCAGCGTCACCTCGGAACGGAAGATGCCCGTGTCACGTGCCAAGGTGTTCGTCCGGGTGCGAGTCAGGAATCGTACGGTCGTCGTGCGCCTCAGGCCGCGTTCACGCGCCCGGGCAAAACCGGCGCGGATCTCGCTCGAATAACGGTCCATTCCATACACTTCGTCGCGATCGACTGAAACCCGCACGAGGTCCGCTGACAGGACGCCGAGGAAGAGGTCCGCATCGAACTGGTTCGACCCGCGAAGCATCGGAATCCAGACCTGCGTGTCGATGTCTCGCTCGGCGCCGACGTCGCTTTTCTGCGCGGTGGCAACGGCCAGACACGGTGAGGCCGCAAGGACAAGTACGGTCAGACAAAATCGTGTCATGAGTGCGTCGCCGGCTTGAAGGTGGCGGTGGTTCCAACCCTGCGTCCTGCTCCCTTGTGGACACAATACTCGTTCCCGCCGGGCCGGTCGATTGACGCGAGGTCTTGCGCGAGTCTCGATTCTCGCACTTAGGTTATGGGGCTGAGCGCCCCCGGTTTGCCCCCAACCGGCGGGATGCGGTCTCTTCGTTAGCATCGCTGCACGACAGCAGTCTGACACGAGGAGCGGAATGGAACTCTCACGCCGTGAGTTTCTGCGGTATGCGGGAGGCGCCGGCGCCGGCACGGCGCTCGGGGGAATCATCGGCCTGGGGCTGAGCCTCGCGCCCGCGCGCGCCCGGGCACAGGAACTCCGCATCCGCGACAGCACCACCGTGCCGAGCCTGTGCCCGTTCTGCTCGGTCGGATGCGCCACCCTGATTCACGTGAAGGGCGGCGAGATCATCAATATCGAGGGGGATCCCCGCAGCCCGCATAACGAGGGGACGCTCTGCCCCAAGGGCGCCGCGACCTTCCAGTTGCACAAGAACCCCAACCGCCCGACGAGGGTGCTGCACCGCAGGCCCGGCGCCACGGACTGGGAACCGATGGAGCTCGAGACGGCCCTCGATCGCGTCGCCGAGCTGGTGAGCCGGACGCGCGACGAGACGTTCATCGAGCGGCTGCCCGACGGCAAGGCGGTCAACATGACGCCTGCCATCTTCGCGTTAGGCGGCGCGACACTCGACAACGAGTTCAATCACATCGCCCAGAAGTTCTGCCGCGGCTTCGGCATCGTCGCCATCGAGAACCAGGCCCGGATATGACACAGCTCCAGCGTCCCCGGTCTGGGGACCCGGCTGGGACGCGGCGCGGCGACGATGTATCCGCGGAACATGGAGCACTCGGACTGCATCGTCATCATGGGCTCGAACATGGCCGAGTGCCATCCGGTCGCCTTTCGCTGGCCGGTGAAAGCCCGGGTGAACGGCGCGACACTGATTCACGTTGACCCGCGATTCACCCGCACCAGCGCCAACTGCGACATCCACGCCCCCATCCGTGCCGGAAGCGATATCGCCTTCCTCGGCGGGTTGATCAATCACGTCCTCAACAGCGAGCGCTGGAAAACCGACCCGTTCTTCAAGTCGTTCGTCGCCAACTACACCAACGCGGCCACGATCGTCCATCCCGATTTCCGCGACACCGAAGATCTCGACGGCGTCTACTCCGGCCTCAAGGAGTACTCCGAGAACGCCGACTGGCCGTACAACGCGTTCGTGGGCACCTACGATCCCACCAGCTGGCAATACGCGACCTCGGGACCACAGGTCCAGGGTGAGCAGCTGGCGGCGTCCGCACAAAGCGGCGAGCAGCGGCGGGCCCAGGGCGGACAGGCGGGAAGGTCGGCGACCGGGGGCGGAGAATCGGGTCGCGCGCCGATCAACTGGGACGCGCTCGTTCGCTCGCTGGTCAAGCCACGCCCACGCCGTGACTCCACGCTCGAGGATCCCCGGTGCGTGCTCCAGGTCGTCAAGCGTCACTTCTCCAGGTACACACCCGAACTCGTGGAACAGGTCACCGGTTGCCCGCGGGACAAGTTCCTGCGCGTCGCCGAGGCTGTCCTCGCGAACTCGGGCGCTGACCGGACCACGAGCTTCGCGTACGCCGTGGCCTGGACCCAGCACACCGATGGCGTCCAGATGATCAGCTGCTGTGCGCTCCTGCAGCTCCTGTTAGGCAACATGGGACGCCCGGGCGGCGGCATCATGGCCCTCAGGGGCCACGCCGCCATCCAGGGCTCGACCGATGTGCCCACGCTCTATCACTCGATTCATGGGTACATGAGCCATCCGTCGGCGCTCAAGCAGCACGAGACGCTGCGGGACTACCTGGTCACCGAGACACAGCCGACGGGATACTGGGCGAATCAGCCGAAGTTCATGGTGTCGTACCTCAAGTCGATGTACGGCGACGCCGCGACGCTGGAGAACGACTGGGGCTATGAGTGGCATCCGAAAGTACTCGGCGACCATTCGCACATGGCCGCCATGGCGGCGATGGCCGACGGGAAGATCAGGGGTATGCTCTGTGTCGGACAGAACCCGGCGACGTCGCTGAATGGCGCCGCGCAGCGCGCGGCGATGCGGAAACTCGAGTGGCTGGTCGTGAAGGACAACTGGCTCACCGAAACCGCGATGTACTGGAAGAACGCCCCCGAGATCACCGACGGCAGCGTGAACACGGCGGACATCCAGACCGAGGTGTTCTTCTTCCCCGCCACGCAGGTTGGCGAATACGAGGGCAGCTTCACGAACACGCAGCGCATGCTGCAATGGCACTCGAAGGCCGCCGAGCCGCCGGGCGATTGCCGCACCGACACCTGGTTCTACTACCAGCTTGGGCTGCGGCTCAAGGCGAAATACGCCACCAGCACCAATCCGCGCGACACCGGCTTCCAGAATCTCGTCTGGGACTATGAGCCGGATCCCGGAGCACCGACGTCCCCGCAGACCGCCGGTGAGCCCGACGCGCTCAAGATCCTCCGGGAGATCAATGGATATCAGACGGCTTCGCCGTCCACGCATCTCACAGGATTCGGCCAGCTGAAAGACGACGGCTCGACAACGTGTGCGTCGTGGATCTACTGCGGCGTGTATCCGGCCCCCGACCGGAACCTGTCAGCGCAGCGCGTACCCGACGCTCCGGGAGTGCCTGGCGCGCACCTCAACTGGGGATGGGCGTGGCCGGCGAACCGCCGCGTACTCTACAACCGCGCGTCAGCCGATCCATCCGGGAAGCCGTGGAGTGAGCGCAAGCGGTGGATCTGGTGGGATCCCAACGCGCCCGCGGACGGAGCCGCCGTGGCGGGCAGATGGACCGGCTACGACGTCCCCGACTTTGCCCTCACCAAGGCGCCTGACGCCTCGGCCAGACCCGGCGCGATAGGGCTCGATGCGCTGTCCGGCACGGACCCCTTCATCATGAAGCCCGACGGCAAGGGGTGGCTGTACGCACCCACGGGACTCGTGGATGGGCCGATGCCGGTGCATTACGAGCCGCTCGAATCCCCGGTCCAGAACCTCATCTACCGCCAGCAATCGAGTCCGGTGCTCAAGTGGTGGGCCCGTGGAACGCCCCACAATCCGATCGCGGACGTGGGCGATCCGCGCTATCCGTGCGTCATCACCACCTACCGGCTCACCGAGCATTACCTCTCCGGGGCGATGAGCCGATGGCTGCCGCATCTCGCCGAACTGATGCCGGAGCTGTTCATCGAGATCGGCCAGGATCTCGCTCGCGAACGCGGCATCCGGAACCTCGACTTCGTCACCATCACCTCTCCCCGGCGCCGGATCCGCGCCCGCGCCCTCGTCACCAACCGCATCGGCGAGATGACCATCGCGGGGAAACAGGTCCACCACGTCGGCATGCCGTGGCACTGGGGCTGGCAGGGGCTCGCGGTGGGCGACGTCGTGAACGACCTCACGAGCTGGGTCGGTGACCCGAATGTGTCGATCCACGAGGGGAAAGCGTTCGTGTGCAACGTGGAGAAGGAGTGATGGGCGCGCGCCCGCTTCCGATACTCGGTGAGGCACGCGCCGCCCTGACGCAGACGGCGACTGTCGCGGCCGAGCCGATGGGGTTCTTCACCGACACCACCGTGTGCATCGGTTGCAAGGCGTGCGAGGTGGCCTGCAAGGAGTGGAACCAGTTGCCGGCGCGCGGCGATGGCGGCGCGCATCTCGAGATGAGCGGCCTGAGTTACGACAACACCGTGCGCCTCGACGGCACCACCTGGCGGCACGTCAAGTTCATCGAGCAGTTCCCCGAGGCGTACAACGGACGATGGCTCATGATGAGCGACGTCTGCAAGCATTGCGTACAGGCGCCGTGCCTCGAGGTCTGTCCCACCGGCGCGATAATCCGCACCGAGTTTGATACTGTCGTGATCCAGTCCGACACGTGCAACGGGTGCCGCGACTGCATTGCCGCCTGCCCGTTCGGGGTCATCGACATCAACCACGTGTCGGGCACGGCGCAGAAGTGCACGCTGTGCTACGATCGGACCAGCGTCGGTCTCGAGCCCGCCTGCTCGAAGGCCTGTCCGACGGACTCCATCCAGTTCGGGCCGATCGCCGAACTGCAGCAGCGCGCCCAGCGTCGTGTGGAACAGTTGCAGGCCCAGGGCGAAACCCGCGCCCAGCTCTACGGCGCCGACCGGAACGGTCCGCTGGGCGGACTCAACGCGTTCTTCCTGCTGGTGGATGAGCCGGAAGCGTACGGACTCCCCCGGGATCCGAAGATGCCGACGCGGAACCTGGTGAAGAGTTCGATGCTGTCGACGTTAGGCGCCGTGGTGATGACCGCGATCGGGGCGCTGACGCTACGGGCCAGGCGCCTGGTCGCGGTGGCTGGGGAGAGGAAGCAATGACCGCTCTGGCCCCTGGCCTCTGGCCTCTGGCCCTGACCGTACAGGCTATCCCGTCTGATACGTTCTTCACCACGCCCCCGCACTTCCGCTGGTGGATCATCCTTTATTTCTTCGTCGGCGGCATCTCCGGTGGCGCGCTGCTCGTGGCCTCCCTGCTCCAGCTGTTCGGCAACCGCGAGGACAGTCACTTCATCAGGCTCGGCGTCTACATCTCCTTCGTCGGCTGCCTGGTGAGCGGTATCCTGCTGATCGTGGACCTGGGGGTCCCGCTGCGCTTCTGGCACATGCTGGTCCAGAACAACACTGCTCGCCCGATGTTCAAGTGGTGGTCCCCGATGTCGGTGGGCGCGTGGGGGCTTCTCGTCTTCGGGTTCTTCTCCTTCCTGGCGACGTTGCGCGCGCTGTTTGACGACAAGCGCCTCACGTGGTCCAGGCTCGAGTACCTGGGAAGCGGGGCGCTTTCCAACTTCGCCGCCGTCGGCGGCATTCTGGGTGGGCTCTTTCTCGCCGGTTACACTGGCGTGCTGCTCTCGGTCAGCAATCGCCCGATCTGGGCCGATTCATCGTGGATCGGTCTGCTCTTCCTGCTGTCGGGCATCTCGACGTCAGTGGCTGCGCTGCTGCTGGTGGCGCACTGGCAGGACGTGAGGATGGCGTCGACCGAGGAGCGTCTCAAGCGCTTCGACCGCATCGCCCTCATCCTCGAGCTCATCGTGCTCGTTGTCTTCATCGTCTCGCTCGGCGCCGTCGCGCAGGCCTTCCTCAATGCGTGGGGGATCCTCCTGCTGCTCGGCGTCGTTGGCGTCGGCATCCTGAAGCCGCTGTTCATGGAACGTGATGCCGCGAGTTACAACGCGGTGACCGCGTCTATCCTGGTGCTCTTCGGTGGCTTGGTGTTGCGCATGGTGGTGCTGCTGGGGTCAGAGCAGGTACACGTCGCGGGGTCACAGGTCTTCCGATGAGACGCGTTGCGCCGGCACTGCTGGTACTCCTCGCGATGTGCCAATCGCCCGAAGCGAATCGCACCACCGGCGGTGCCGGTGCTGACGTCGGGAATCGCACGCCGAACGTGGAATTGCACGGCGGCTCGCGCATGTACAGCCGGACGCCCTGTGTCCTTCCCCGGAGCCAGTGCCCCGGACCCCTGCCAGTCTCCGGCCTGACCACTGACTTTCCACGTCCGCGTTAGATCCGTCGACCATCTGGTTCCTCCCACATCCCACCTCCCACCTCCCACATCCAGCCTGTGAAAGTCGCCGAACCTGGTCACGAGCATTCGGAAGCTTTGGATCCGAGTTGGCAACGCTGGATCGACCTGGTCGCGGTTGCGGTCGCGGAGTCCCGGCATCCCGCCTGGTCCGGGTGCGTCACTGTCCGCGAGCAGCGTTCACCGGACGCGCCGCTGCTTCATGGAGCGACGATTCGCATCGACCGCACGCTGGCGACCGCGTTCGCACGGCGCCTGGGCGGCGATCTCGGAATCGTGGCGTCGCAGACGGCAGATCCATTCACGCTGATTCACGTCGGCGTCGAACACGACACCAGCCAGGCGGAGGTCGAGGCAACCCGGCTCGCTGTCTCCACCGACACCGTCGCCGTGTTCGGGCAACTGCTTGCCCTGCCCCTGCTCCTCAACGCCGCCTGCTCGTTGAGCCCCGAAGCGTCACGGACGTGGCAGCGCGGCTACTGCCCCGTGTGCGGCGCCTGGCCGGCGCTGGTCGAAATGCGCGGCATCCAGCGCGAGCGGAGGATGCGGTGCGGGTGCTGCGGCAGCGACTGGCTGCTTCCTGTCCTGCGCTGCGCCTTCTGCCACGAGACCGACCACACGAAGCTGGGCGTTCTCCTCTCCGAGCACGAGGAGCAACACGTTCGCATCGAGACCTGCTCGACATGTCGCGGTTACCTCAAGACCCTCACCACACTGACCACGCTGCCGTTCCCTGCGCTTGCCTTGAGGGATCTGTCCACGGTCTCGTTCGATCTCGCCGCGCGGGATCGCGGATACACCCGTCCCGTGCGGCCGGGTTGGCAACTCGAGGTCGCGATCACGCAATGACTCTTACGCCCGCCGAACTCTGTCGCGGCCTGCTCGGCGCACTCGACGCGAGCGAGGGGCGGCGAAAGCGTCGTGTGCGGAATACCAATGCGGACAGTATCGGTCTCGCCATTCAGCGCGACATTCTCGAGGCCGCGGTGCGCGAGGCCCCCGCGCCGGACGAGTTCGAGGCCTGGTTGCTCGATCGGTGCCTGTCTGAAGGCGTCGCCGACGGCGCACAGCGCGCGATGGCGCTGTTCATCTGGGACCAGTGGCAGCTCGCGCTACGCGCGCCGGATGTACAGGCCTGGATCCTCGCCGGCGCTCACTCCGACGATCGTGACTCCGGAGCAGCACAATGATCCGTCGTGTCCTGTTCCTCGCCGCCGCGGTGTCGTGCGCCTCGAGTGAAACGGAGCGCGCTCGCCAGGCCGCCGAGCGAAAGTCGGCGCATGACTCGCTGCTGTCAGCGGAGGTGGTGCAGTCGTTGAAGACGCCGACATCGACCGGACGCCTCATTTACGAGCGTCCCGCGGACCTCTCCTTCGACTCACTGCAAGTGAAGCGGCCGGACCTCGTGCGCACTCCTTCACGCCCGTAGCGTCAGGGGGAGAGCCTCGCGACCGAAGAAGGTCGAGCAACGCGCCAATCCAGGGCGGTGATAGCAGACCGCATGGAACTTCCTCTCCGGC
>DAIUET010000038.1:0-14897 GCA_036845045.1 Gemmatimonadaceae bacterium
CGAAGGCTGGCTGGTCAACGCCATCAGCGCGGGGTCGATTGCGATCTCGCTCTCCGACCTGAAGCGCGTCCCCCTTCACTTCTGGCTGGTCGCGCCGAGCGGCGCCATGCAGAGCAGGAGAGACGTGCGGAAACGGTTACTCGACAAGACGTACGCGATCTTCGATCCGTTGGGGAGCGGGCTCACGTTCGATACGGTCTCTACCGAACGCAATTCACCGTTGCCGCTGGTCGCGACGTGCGCGAATGCCGCGGCGATCTCCATGGATCCGACGATCTACGACGCGTCCAGGATCAACGCCTACTTCGTGGACTGGTACGGCAACAACCCGGGCCTGACGCTCGCCGAAACCTGCTGGATGGTTGGCCACCCCGAGATCATGCTGTTCTCGACGGAGAACCCCGACCTCACTGATCCCAGCCTGGCGCATGAACTCGGCCATGCACTGGGTCTGATACACCCGAATTCGACCATCGGCGGCCACACGGATTACGAGAGCGGGTTCGACGCCTTCAACCTGATGGCCTCGAACATCGAGGTCACGAACATCTCGATCGGCCAGATGTACGCGCTCAACTTCTCGGCTGACTCATGGTTGAACAGGACCGGTTCATCGCTTTCGAGCGCTGTGGTTCGCGCCTGTGCCGACTCATGGGCTGCCTCACCGTGCGCGTCGCTCAAGTTGTTCCAGCCCGGCTGGCCGTGAGCACGCGGTACGTGTGCCTGACGATGCTGTTCCTGGCGCTCGCCTGCCGGGATGCCGAGCCGGGGCTGACACCCCCGGAAATGACGAAAGTGCGGCGTTACCTCGACTGCATCGATTGCATCGAACGACTGGACAGTATGCGTGCGCTGGCCGCCAGGAAGCCCGAGGCGACCGTGGACTCACTCAACAGCGCGCTGCTGAACGGGCCGGGAGTCCAGGCCGTCGCCGCGGCAGATAGCGTGCTGGCCATCGGTTTCATCCGGGACTCCAGCTGGCAGTCGCGGAATGCGCGTCCCGTCCGCACGGATCGGCAGCTCTACATCAGCGAGGCCCGCGACCGGTTCGTCAACGGATACCGCTCGCGGGGCGCGTACGGTATGGGCTGGATTCATACGCCGCGCGCGGTCGCATACCTCGATTCCGCCGCCGCAATTACCCTGCCGCGGTCAGTCAGGCGCGCGGTGCTGTACGCGCGGGACAGGCTGCCCCCGCGGACGCGGTAATGGATTTCGTTGCGGCGCGCGTAGCGGTCCGGTGACAGTCGAGCGAACGGTTATTAGAGTCCGCCGATGCCCGCGGCACCCCTCGCCCTCGAAGTTCGCAATCTCCGCAAGACATTCGGTACGGTCGTCGCGGTAGATGGGCTCGACCTGGAGGTCGCCGCGGGCGAGTGCTTCGGTCTGCTCGGTCCCAATGGCGCCGGCAAGACGACCACGATCGAGATCTGCGAAGGCCTGCAGGACCCCGACTCGGGAGACGTGATCGTCCTGGGCCAGCGCTGGAAGTCGGACGAGCACGCGCTGCGCGAACGGCTGGGGGTGCAGCTGCAGGAGACGCAGTTCTCGGAGAAGGTCACGGTCGAAGAGACGATCACGCTCTTCCGCAGCTTCTTCCAGCGCGGACCGTCAGTCGCCGAGATCATCCACCTGGTGCAGCTCGACGAGAAGCGTGGCGCCCGCGTCGGCACCCTGTCCGGCGGGCAGAAGCAGCGTCTTTCCGTGGCCTGCGCCCTCGCCGGCGATCCGGAACTGCTGTTCCTCGATGAGCCGACGACGGGCCTCGACCCGCAGTCGCGCCGGCAGTTGTGGGACCTGGTGGAACGACTGCGGGCGTCGGGCCGCAGCATCGTCCTCACCACGCACTACATGGACGAGGCGGAGCGGCTGTGCGACCGGGTCGCGATCGTGGACCATGGCAAGGTGATCGCGATCGACACGCCGCGTGGCCTCATCCGTTCGTTAGGCGCGGACCAGGTGGTCGAGGTCGAGCTCGAAGAAGGGTCGGAAGTTCCGGCCGGCCTGTTTGCGCAAACCACCGGCGTGCTGGGATCGCGGATCGACGGACCGGTGTGGACGCTGCAGGTCTCCGCCGCGCACCAGGCGGTACCGGCTGTGCTGCGCACCCTCGAGGGGGCGAACCTGGCGCTCACCGAATTGCGGACGCACACGCCGACGCTCGAGGACGTGTTCGTATCGCTCACCGGCCGCCACCTGAGGGAGCAATGAGCGACCCGGAAGCCTCGAGCCGGACCGCCTGGAAGCCCACGCCGAGTGGCGGCTCCTCGCCCCTCCTTCAGCTCACACTGATCCGCTTCCGCGAATTCCTGCGCGAACCGGAGGCGGTCTTCTGGACCTTCATCTTCCCGCTGCTGCTGGCGAGCGGGTTGGGTCTGGCGTTCCGCTCACGCCCAGCGGATGTGGCCAAGGTCGGCATACTGACCACCGCCCCCGAGGCGGACCGGATACGGACGGCGCTGGTGGGCGACAGCTCACTGCAGGTGGTCAGTCTCGACGACACCGCGGCCGTGAACGCGCTCCGGATCGGCACGGTGGCTCTCGTCGTCGTTCCGCTGGACTCGGGACGCGTCGAGTATCGATTCGACCGGGCGCGCACGGAGGCGCGGACGGCACGCCTCCTCGTCGACGAGGCGCTGCAGCGGGCGAGCGGCCGCAGCGATGCCGTGGTGACCACGGACGCGCTCATCAGCGAGCGCGGATCGCGCTACATCGATTTCGTCCTTCCCGGGCTCCTGGCGATGAACCTGATGGGGAGCGGGATGTGGGGAATCGGGTTCAGCATCGTGGACGCGCGGCGAAAGAAGCTGCTCAAGCGGTTCGTCGCCACGCCCATGCGGCGGTATCACTACCTGGCCTCGTTCCTCCTGATGCGACTGGGCCTGATGGTGATCGAGGTAACGGTGATCACGCTGTTCGGGTACTTCGCCTTCGGGGTCCCGATGCGGGGGTCGCTGGTGGCCTTCGCCGTGGCGTGCGTGCTGGGTGCGCTCGTCTTCGGATCGTTAGGCCTGCTGGTGGCATCGCGGGCGAAGACCATCGAGGCGGCGTCAGGCCTCATGAACCTGATCATGGTGCCCATGTGGGTCGCGTCAGGCGTCTTCTTCTCGGCGGGCAACTTTCCCGATGCCGTGCAGCCGTTCATCCAGGCGCTGCCGCTCACGGCGGTCGTCGACTCGGTTCGGGGGATCATGATCCAGGGGCTGGGGTGGGCGGCGCTGGCGCCCGAATTCGCCATCGTGACGACCTGGCTCGTGCTCAGCTTCGGAGTGGCGCTGCGGTTCTTCCGCTGGCGATGAGCACGCCGCAACCGCGAGGCCGGATCCTCCTCGCCTTCGCGTCGATCTATCTCGTGTGGGGATCGACATACCTGTTCATGCGTTTTGCCGTGGAGACACTGCCACCGGTGGCGGTAGCCGGCGTCCGGTATTTCACGGCGGGACTCATCCTGTTCGCCTTCGCCTCGTGGCGCGCAAAACCGGAACCGGCGAAGGTTCCGTGGCGCGGACATGCCGTGGTCGGGACCCTGCTGACCGCGGGGAACGGATCGGTGGCGCTGGCCGTGCAGCGCATCCCCTCGGGGGTGGCGGCGCTACTGGTGGCGCTCACGCCGTGCCTGATGGTGCTGCTGGAGTGGTGGTGGCGGCGCGGGTCGCGACCTTCGGCCGGTGTGGCGGCCGGCCTGGTGCTCGGCCTGGTCGGGATGGCGGTGCTGGTGGGGCCCAGCGCGTTAGGCGGCGAGCCGATCGACCCGATCGGTGCCGTGATCGTGCTGTTCGGGTCGGCCGCCTGGGCGGTGGGGTCGGTGTATTCGCGCACCCTGCCGCGTTTCCAGTCCGCGGTACGGACCAGCGCCGTGCAGATGCTGGCCGGCGGGCTGGTGGTGACCCTGATCGCGCTCGTCGTGGGCGACTTCGGGCGTTTCGACCCGTCGGCGGCATCCTTCAAGTCGGTTTTCGCGTTTGCGTACCTGATCCTCGTCGGCTCGCTGCTCGGATACTCGTCGTACATGTACCTCCTCGGCGTCACGAGCGCGGCCCGCGCCTCCACCTACGCCTTCGTGAATCCCGTCGTGGCGGTGATCCTGGGGGCGGCATTCGCGAGCGAACCGGTGTCGCCACGCGTCCTCGCAGCCGGCGCCATCATCGTGGTCGCGGTCGCGCTGATTACGCTCTACGGCGGGGAGCGCACCATGCAGCCGCGGCGACGCCGGGCGGGCGAGGGGATGGAAGTTCATGAGGCGCCATAAGACAGGCCGAAGGCCAGAGGTCGAAGGCCAGAGGCAGCGCCATAACTCTTCCCTAACGCGACATGATTCTCCGTGTGAGCCACGCGGCAATGGCCGGGTGTGGAAGCAGGGGGTCGCCCGAATACTGAACGGGAAGGCCCTCCAGGTCCTTCATCAGCCGAGATCGCGAAATCCCGCCGCGCGACACCAGAATCGGGACCACGACCACCGGCCGCCCGGTCAGCGATGCCTGAAGGGTTATCAGATCGCGGAGGCGATTCACGGCTTCGGCGCGAACCGCGGCCGGAGCGTCTTCCCGAACGAGTTCCACCTGGACGTCGCGGAAGCCGGACCAGCGCCTGACGCTGTCGGTCACCACGCGCAGATTGCGCATCCAGGCCGCATACTCCTCGGCACTGTTCGGCCCGTGACCCACCAGCATCAGCGCGGTCTCGCGTGGGGCCGCCTCCATCGCCTTCGCCCGTTCGGTCAACACGCGCGCGAGTTCGGGACTGTCATCCAGGGCAGCGGCGACACGAATCGGTACCGCGCTGGTTGGTCGCTCGATGCCACCTGCTGCAGGTGCTCGCGCATGACAGCGTCGAGGGTGTCGGTGTGGCCGGCGAGATACCGGATCTGCTCGTAGTGGCCGCTGTGACTCGAGACGAGGAGTGGCACTGCAACAACCTCCCGAGCCCCCTCCCGAACCAGGCTGGCTACGGCATCCTGAAACCGGGTCGCGCGCGCTTCCGGCCCCATCAGGAAACTGACTTCGACGGGCCCTGCCGACCGCACCTGACGCGCTATTTCCCTGACCAGGGCGTTCCAGATCGAGTCGCCGCCGTGGGCAACAACGATCGTCCCAACGGCTTGAGCCTCAATCCCGGAGCCCATTGCCGGTGAGAAGAGAATGGAAAGAGCGAGGGCAGAACTAGGCTGATGCTCATCGCATAGCACAAGGTCGAAAGGTCGTTGGCGGTCGGGATCTCAATTTAATTCCGAACAAAGCGACCGGAATAATGGTCAAGAGCAATTGCGTCCCGAATGCATCCGCGTACCGTTCGCCACCGTGGCCAACCTGGACCTGTCGCCCGACTCGACGAGAGAAGCCTTCGCCCGCGTAACGGCGTGGATTGAGCGGTACCTGACCGATGTTGAGCGTTTTCCCGTGCTCCCCGCGGTCGCACCCGGCGACATCGCCGGCCAGCTCCCCACCGCACCGCCGCATGAGGGGGAGTCGCTCGACGCGATCCTCGATGATTTCGAGCGCGTGCTCCTCCCGGGGGTGACGCACTGGAATCACCCGGGCTTTTTCGCCTACTTCGCGATCACCGGGTCGGCGCCGGGCGTGATGGCCGAGAT
The DNA here is from genome assembly GCA_036845045.1 of Gemmatimonadaceae bacterium. Classification (GTDB taxonomy): domain Bacteria; phylum Gemmatimonadota; class Gemmatimonadetes; order Gemmatimonadales; family Gemmatimonadaceae; genus JABWBJ01. Next base: position 5,591 of record DAIUET010000038.1, read on the forward strand.
GCTCGCTGCGGCGCTTAACCTGAACGGCATGTTGTGGAAGACGTCACCGGTGGTGACGGAACTCGAGGAGCGCTCGCTCGACTGGCTGCGGCAGATGATGGGCCTGGGCGAGGGGTGGTTCGGCGTCATCAACGACACGGCGTCCACGACCACGCTCCTGGCACTGGCCGCCGCCCGCGAAGCGCGCGCCGAGCTGCAGATCCGGCAGCGGGGCATGGCCGGCCGCGCCGACCTGCCGGTCCTCCGCGTGTATCGCTCCGAACAGGCGCATTCCTCGGTGGACAAGGCCGTCATCACGTTAGGCATCGGCCACGAGAATTGTGTCCCCATCGCCGTGGATGCCGCGTTCCGCATGCGCGCCGACGCACTCCAGGCGGCGATCGAGGCCGACAAGGCAGCCGGCCGGCTGCCGCTGGCGGTGGTCGCGACCGCAGGCACGACCAGCACAGCCAGTATCGATCCCGTGCCAGCCATCGCTGATGTTTGCGAGCGCGAACGGCTGTGGCTGCACGTCGACGCATCGTACGCGGGCACCGCGGCCATCGTCCCGGAGCATCGAGCCATCCTGGCCGGAGTGGACCGGGCCGACTCGCTGGTGGTCAACCCGCACAAGTGGATGTTCACGCCGGTGGATCTGTCCGCGATGTATACCCGGCACCGCGACGTACTCAAGCGCGCGTTTTCACTCGTCCCCGACTACCTCGTCACGGCGCAGCCGGACGATGTGGTGAACTTGATGGACTATGGCGTCGCGCTGGGGCGGCGCTTCCGCGCACTGAAACTGTGGATGGTCATTCGCGCGTTCGGGGTGTCCGGCATCGTCGATCGCCTCCGCGCGCACATGGCCATGGCGAGCGAGTTCGCCATGCGGGTCGAGTCCGACACGGACTGGGTCATCGCGGCGCCGCCGATGTTCTCGGTCGTGTGCTTTCGTTATGCGCCTGGAAGTATCGACCATACGTCGGCCGACGCGATCAACCAGCGGATCCTCGATCGCGTCAACGCGAGCGGACGAGTCTACCTGTCGCACACGAAACTGGACGGCCGGTTCGTACTGCGCCTGGCGATTGGAAACCTCAGGACGGAACGCCGCCACGTCGACGAAGCATGGAGGTTGCTCAAGGCAGCACAAAGTGCGGAGAGCAACAGGCAGAGAAGTTGATCAAGGGTCCCCTGCCCGTCGCTCTCCGGCACATACCCGCAGCTGCTATCGCTGCCCCAGCGTCAGGTTGATCCCGCCGAGTAAAACGAACTGCGTCCGATCGTGGATGAGGATCTTCGCTTCGGCGAAGGGATGGATCCAGCCCACGCGCGATTCCAGCCCGCCAAGCAGGTTGGCGCCAATGTCGGTGTTACTGACGTCACCCACGTTACTGTTGACGATCCCGAGGCCTGCACCCACGTAGAATTGCGGTCCCGTCGCGGTGGACCTCGGCAGCATCACCTTGACGTCGCCGTTGAAGCCGACCCGGTTGCCTTGCTCGGGAGTGTAGATGTCGAGCGATGGATAGAATTCGATGTGGCTGGTCATCGGGACCGTCAGGTTCGCGCTGAGCAGCACTTCCTCGAGGTCGAAGTTGTATCCGACCCGCATGCCGATGTGTGTCGAGGCCTGCGCGCCCGCGCCGGATACCGGCAGCACCGCCAGGAGCGTAGCGAGGATTGCTGCGCGTTTCACGATAGGACGAAGCTGCATGGTGTTTCCTCCCAGTGGTTCGTCGGCCGGTCACGACGAGTTCCGTGACAGGCCGTTTGCGATGCGGTTACCTAACGACGCCATGAGTCTCACCGGCGCGGGTTTAGCCTGCTTCCGCCCCAGCCTGCTGTAGCAAACCGTCACGCTGCCGCACCTCGGCTTACCCATCGGGGATTGGCGCGTTCGGCCGGGTCCGGAACAAGCGGATTCAAGGCGGAGTGGGCCGGCGGAACCCACCTCCTCGCAATGGGTAGGCTTCTGCCGACCTCGGCAAAACGCGCATTGAGCAGACTCACGGAACTTCTTGTCTTGCTCGCAATCGCCACCGGTGGCGCGGGCGCGCAGACACCCACTGCATCGGTGTCGGGAACCGTTCGCGACGAAATTGGCCGGCCGGTGCGTGAGGCGCTCGTGGTGCTGGACGCCGAGACCTCGCCGATGAGGGCACGCACTGGCGGCGACGGCCGGTTTCGCATCGATCGGGTTCCCGTTGGCGGGCGCGAGTTCCAGGTCGTTCGGATCGGGTTTCGACCGCATCGGTCCAGGATAACGGTGACCGATAGCGGCGCTACCGTGGACGTCACGCTGGAGCACGCCCCGGTGCTCCTCGATACGATTGCCGTCCGTGTCTCCCGTTCCGGGATTCACGGCATCGTGACGACGCGCGGTATTTCACTGCTGCCCCACGAGCCGCGACCCCTGCGCGGCGCGATTGTTGAAGTGCTCGATACGCCGTACCGCACCACGACCGGGGCCGACGGTCGGTTCAGCCTCGGAGCCATCGGGGAGGGCGCATACAGCCTGCTCGTGCGCGTCGACCGGTATCAGTCGCGTGTGGTACCGGCGTACGTGCCGCCGGAGGGCGGCGTGGAGCTCGAGATCGTGGTCGACTCGACGATCGCCGACTGGCAGCGGCGCGAGGACATGGAGCTGCGTGAAATCAGCCGCCGGCTTCGCGAGGCGAACAACCCGTCGGCGTTCGTTTCGGCCGCCGAGCTTGCCGTTCCCGAAGGGACGACGCTGAAGGTCGCCCTCAGGGAGGCGCCGTCAACGTTGTCGCGCGGACTTCTCGTGCGCGACGACTTCAGTTGCGTCTACGTGGACGGCGTGCCGAGACCGGGAATGACTGTGGGGGATTTCCTCGCCGAGGACGTGCACGCCGTTGAGGTCTATGGGGTCGACGCGAGGGGCCGGACGCAGGCGCCGGTCAGGCCGTGGCTGATGGGGACATTTTGCGGGACCGGGACGCGGCAGGGACCACTGTGGAGACCACCGGCGGACGACAGGCCTCGCGGTGTTACAGTGAGCCGGCACGAGATGGACAACTGGGCGCGCGTCGTGGTCATCTGGCTCAAGCGGAGACGCTAGGTCGGGTCGCCCGGGGAGGCGCGGGGAAGGCAATGGGGTCAGACTCCATTGCCTCCGCCTCGTTTCCACCGATCAATGGAGTCTGACCCCATTGCACTCCCTTGGAAGAACCTAAATTTCTTCACTGAGATTCCTGACTTGCGGCCGAAGCGGCCGCGGCCATATTCGCACTGCCGTTGGTTGGGTCAGCTGAGCGTTGGACGTGCGTTGCGGTCGAGTGACCGCGGCACGACACCACGAACGCGAGCACGGGGCCACCATGGAGATGCAGGGGCGGAAGGGTACGATCGCGGTGATGATCGCGGTCATGATGACGGCGCTGGTCGCCGTGTCGGCGATGTCCATCGACACGAGCCGGCTGCTCAGCCTCCGGAACGAGCTGCAGTTCTCGGCCGACGCGGGCGCGCACGCCGGCGCGATCCAGCTCATGGAGCCTAACGACCCTACGTACACGGCCGACACCGCGGCGGCGTATTCGATCCGATACCTCGCCATGCAGGCCGTCGTGCAGGTGGACACCGTGGAACTGGGCGGGTGGGACGACTTCACCGGCGCCTTCCACGCGGGACTCACACCGTTCAACGCCGTCCGCGTGGTGGTCAGCCGGCGCGCCCCCGGCCTGCTCGTCTCACACTTCGGCGTGAATTCGCCGCGGATCAGCGCCCGCGCCGTCGCCTGGCTGCAGGTGGATTCGGCGACGGCGACGCGGCGGGTGGTCCTGATCCAATAACCCGGGGCCACGCGCGGAACAGCCACCACCGCGATCGTGGGACTGCCGGTTCACTCGAAGTTTCTTGATATTTGAAGCAACCGCACGTACCGTCCCCCTGTCTCTGGGCGGAGCGTTGCGCGCGTGCGGATGCTGGTCATTGGCGGCGGACCAGGTGGCTTGTACGCGGCGCTCCTCGCGAAACGCCGCCAGCCGGATGCCCGCGTCACGGTCCTCGAACGCAACCGGCCCGATGACACGTTCGGCTGGGGCGTGGTCCTCTCGGACCTCACCGTCGCCAACCTTCGTGCCGCCGATCCCGAGAGCGCCGGACCGATCGATGCTGCGCTGCATCACTGGGATGACATCGAGGTCCATTTTGGCGGTCAGGTGGTACGGTCCGGCGGGCACGGGTTCAGTGGCATCGGCCGGCGCACAATGCTCGGTATCCTCCAGGAGCGCTGCCGGCAACTCGGCGTCGACCTGAGGTTCCAGCACGAGGTCAGCGCTGACGCGCTCGAGTCACTCGTCGCGGACGAGGGCTATGACGTGGTCATCGCCGCCGATGGCATCCATAGCGCCATCCGCCGGCGGTATGCGGAGAGCTTCCGTCCCGACAGCGATGTCCGCCGCTGCCGTTACGTCTGGCTCGGAACCCCGCGACCGTTCCCCGCGTTCACCTTCGCCTTCACCCGGACGCCATCCGGCTGGTTCCAGGCCCACGCGTATCAGTTCGATCGCGACACCAGCACGTTCATCGTCGAGACACCGACGGAGACATGGGAGCGTGAAGGCCTGCATGAGATGACGGAGCGCGAGGCGATCGAGTGGTGCGAGCACCACTTCGCGTTCGTGCTCGATGGGGCACCGCTGCACAGTAACGCGGCGCACCTGCGCGGTTCGGCGCAGTGGACGCGGTTTCCGCGCGTGACCTGCGCGGAATGGGTGCACTGGCTGCCGGGTCACGGGCAAACCGTGCCGGTCGTGCTGCTGGGAGACGCCGCCCACACGGCGCACTTTTCGATCGGCTCCGGCACCAAGCTGGCGCTGGAAGACGCGATCGCCCTCGATGCGTACCTCGCCGCCGGCGCCGGTGACCTGCCGGCCGCGCTCGCGCGGTACCAGGCCGACCGTTCGGTCGAAGTCCTCAGGTTGCAGAATGCGGCGCGGAACTCCACCGAGTGGTTCGAGCACGTCGACCGGTACGCCCGCCTCGAGCCGGAGCAGTTCGCGTATTCCCTGCTCACGCGCTCGCAGCGCATCTCGCACGAGAACCTGCGGGTCCGCGATGCCGCCTACGTCGCGTCGTTCGAGCGCTGGTTCGCGCGTCGCGCCGGGCTGGAGGTGGCACCCGACGCGGTACCGCCCCCGGCGATCTTCACGCCCTTTCGAGTCCGCGGCGTGACGCTCATGAACCGCGTGGTCGTGAGCCCGATGGCGCAGTACACCGCGGAGGAGGACGGCACGCCTAACGACTGGCACCTCGTGCACCTCGGCGCGCGCGCCACCGGCGGCGCCGGCATGGTCATGACCGAGATGACCTGCGTCGCGCCGGACGCGCGCATCACGCCGTGGTGCACCGGCCTGTGGAACGAGCGCCACCGCGAGGCCTGGGAACGGATCGTCCGGTTCGTCCACACGCACAGCGACGCCAGGATCGGACTTCAGCTCGGGCACGCCGGCGCCAAGGGCGCGACGAAGAAGATGTGGGAAGGCGTCGACCAGCCGCTGCCCTCGGGCGAGTGGCCGCTGATCGCGCCGTCGGAGATCCAGTACCTGCCCGGCATCTCGCAGACCGCCGCTGCCGCAACCGAGGCCGACATGGACCGCATCACCGCGGAATTCGTGCGTGCCACGGAACTGGGCATTGCCGCGGGTTTCGACTGGCTCGAACTGCACAGCGCACACGGCTACCTGCTCTCCGCTTTCCTCTCACCGCTCACCAACCGGCGCACCGACGGATACGGCGGCGACCTCGAAGCCCGCGCGCGGTTCCCGCTGCGCGTGTTCACCGCGATGCGCAAGGTTTGGCCCGCGAGCCTGCCCATGTCGGTGCGGATCTCGGCGCACGACTGGGCGGAGGGTGGAAACACCGCCGATGACGCCGTCGCGATCGCCCGGTTGTTTCGCGCCGCCGGCGCAGACATGATCGACGTTTCGGCAGGCCAGGTCGTACATGACGATCGGCCGGTGTTTGGACGCATGTGGCAGACGCCCTTTGCCGACCGCATCCGCCAGGAGGCGTGTATTGCCACGATCGCCGTAGGCGCCATTACCGATGCCGACCAGGCCAACGGGATCATCGCGTCGGGTCGCGCCGATCTCGTCGCCATCGGCAGGCCGCACCTGGTGAACCCGGCCTGGACGCTGAGCGAGGCAGCCCGGTGGGACTACCACGGTGCGAAATGGCCCGATCAGTATCTCGCGGGCAAGTACCAGCTCGACCGCCTGATCGCCCGTGAACGTGCAGCCGGCACGGCGACGGCAGCGGCTGGACCGCCGCGCGGAGAGCTCACATGAAGCGGCTTGGCGGGCAACACGCCCTGGTTACCGGCGCGAACCGGGGCATTGGCGCGGCTGTCGCGCGCGCCCTGTCCGCTGAAGGAGCGAGCGTGACGCTGATGGTGCGCGACCCTGACGCCGGGAAGGCGGTCGCTCGCACGCTCGCTACCTCGAGCGCCGTCGTCGTGTCTGACGTGACCGATCAGGCAGCCGTGCGCAGCGCCTGTGCGCAGGCGGAGGACAGGCTCGGTCCGGTCGACATCCTCGTGAACAACGCAGGAGGCGCCGAGTCGGCGCCGTTCCTCAAGACCTCGCCGGAGGCCTTTGCGCGGGTGTTTGCCGTGCACGTGCTGGGCGCCGTGCATACATCCCAGGCAGTTCTGGGTTCGATGATCGAGCGGAAACGTGGAAGCATCGTGAACGTCGCCAGCATCGCCGGATTGCAGGGCGCACCGTATGTCACCGCGTATACCGCGGCGAAGCACGCGCTCGTCGGGCTGACCCGCGCCCTCGCGCTCGAGGTGGAGAAGCACGGCGTCATGGTGAATGCGGTGTGCCCGGGCTATACCGACACCGATATCGTGCAGCGCGCGGTGTCGCGGATCGTGGCGGCGACCGGCCGCAGCGAGACAGAAGCGCTGGCGTCGCTGCTGGCGTCGACTGGCCAGAAACGACTCATCCCGGTCGCCGACGTTGCCGCGGCCGTGGTGACGCTCTGCACCGCGCCGGCCGGGTCACCGGTAGGGCAGGCGGTGCCCCTCGACGGCTCGTCAGGCACATGACGGCAGCCCACGACCCGCTGGCCATCGAGGCCGGCTCGCACGAAGCGCTGCGGCTCTGGCTCCGGCTCTTCACCTGCTCCACGATGATCGCGCAGCACGTGGGGAGCGCCCTCAAGCGCGAATTCGGGTCGTCGCTGCCGCGATTCGACCTGCTGGCCCAGCTCGACCGCTCCCCGGACGGCCTCCGCATGACGGAACTCTCGCAGCGCACGCTCACCACCGGCGGCAACGTCACGTGGCTCGTCCGGGCGCTGGAGGCCGAAGGCTTCGTATCGCGCCGGGTGGCGGCAGACGACCGGCGCGCGGCGGTGGTCCGCCTCACGCCCGCCGGCCGCCGCCACTTCGCCGCCATGGCGCGGGCCCACGAACGCTGGATCATCACCCTGTTCTCTTCACTCACCGCCGCCGAACGGCGCACCCTGCGTTCCTTGTTAGGCGCCGTCAAGCAGGGTTTCCGGCCCACCAGGACTTCCGAATGACCGCTCCAGACCCGATGGCCGCCATGCGGCGCCCCGTTGCCGGCATCACGCCCGCGCACTTTGCCTGGTCGACGAGGCACGACGCGCGCATCGGTGTCATCACGCTCAACCGGCCGGCGCGCAAGAACCCGTTGACGTTCGAGGCATACGCCGAGCTGCGCGATCTCTTCCGGGCACTGCCGTACGCGTCCGACGTGCGTGCCATCGTCCTCACCGGCGCGGAAGGAAATTTCTGCTCGGGCGGCGACGTGTACGAGATCATCGAGCCGCTCACGCGGATGCAGGTGCCGGAGCTGCTGGCGTTCACGCGCATGACCGGCGACCTGGTGAAGGCCATGCGCGCCTGTCCCCAGCCGATCATTGCTGCCGTCGATGGCGTGTGCGCCGGCGCCGGCGCCATCCTCGCCATGGCATCGGATATCCGCCTCGCGACGCCCGAGGCCAGGACCGCGTTCCTGTTCACCAGGGTCGGGCTGGCCGGCTGCGACATGGGCGCCTGCGCCATCCTTCCCCGCCTCATCGGCCAGGGGCGGGCCGCCGAGTTGCTGTTCACGGGCCGCACGATGGACGCGGCAGAAGGCGAGCGATGGGGCTTCTACAACGCGGTGGTGCCGCCGACGGAACTCCTCGACGAGGCCGTTCGCCGTGCGACGGACCTCGCCTCCGGCCCGACGTTCGCGCACGCCATGACCAAGACGATGCTACAGCAGGAGTGGAGCGTCTCGGTGGAGCAGGCGCTCGAGATGGAAGCACAGGCGCAGGCGCTCTGCATGGGGACCGCCGATTTCGCCCGCGCCTTCGAGGCCTTTGCCGCGAAGCGTGCCCCGGTCTTCGAGGGCAACTGAGTGCATCCGGCGCACCTCGACTGGCCCTTCTTCGGCGACGCGCACCGGGGGCTGGCCGCGTCGCTGGGCGCATGGCTTGCGACGCAGGAGTCGCCGGCGCTCGACGCCGACCCCGCGACCGGTGCGGACGGAGCCTGCCGCGAGTGGGTCTCTCGACTGGGTGACGCCGGCTTTCTCCGTTATTGTGTCCCGGCGGCCTGGGGTGGCGCGCTCGAGACGCTCGAGTCCCGGTCGCTCTGCGTGATCCGGGAGGCTCTGGCTGGCCACGACGCCCTCGCCGACTTCGCCTTCGCCATGCAGGGACTCGGTTCCGGGGCAGTCACGTTAGGCGGCTCGGATGCGCTGCGCGCCGAGTGGCTCCCGCGGGTGGCGCGGGGCGACGCCATCGCCGCCTTTGCGCTCTCGGAACCCGAGGCCGGTTCGGACGCCGCCGCGCTGCAGACGACCGCGGTGCGGAGCGGCGACGCCTGGAGCCTCAACGGCACCAAGACCTGGATCTCCAACGGCGGCATCGCCGACTTCTACTGCGTGTTCGCCCGCACGGCGACCGCCGAGCGGCCGTCGAAGGGGATCACGGCGTTCCATGTACCCGCGACGACGCCGGGACTCACGGTGCGCGAGCGCCTGGGCGTGATGTCACCGCACCCGCTGGCGGCCCTCGATTTCCGCGACTGCCTGGTTCCGCCATCGGCGATGCTGGGCGCGGAGGGCGAAGGCTTCGGGCTGGCCATGCGGACCCTCGACATCTTCCGCGTTTCCGTCGCGGCGGCCGCCACCGGGTTTGCGCGCCGGGCGATGGCCGAGGCCGTGTCCTACGTCTCGGCGCGGCCGATGTTCGGTGCGACGTTAGGCGCCCAGCCGCTGGCGCAGGCCATCCTCGGCGACATGGCCACCGACGTCGATGCCGCGGCGCTCCTCACCAGTCG
>DAIUET010000039.1:0-14829 GCA_036845045.1 Gemmatimonadaceae bacterium
TCCTACAGCACCTCAACGTGAGGGCCGGAGGGTGAGAGCCTGAGGCTCTACTTTGCCGAATTGTCGTAAGAACCTAAGCGACTTGGGGTTACGCCGCAAGCCTTTCAACCAGCTTCGTGCTGATTGCTGCTTGCTGCTGCAGGTGCGCGTACTGGTGCTGGCGTTACGTGTGCCAGCTGCAAGCCCGTCGCTACGCCGCCGGGTTCGCGAACGCGTAGCCCTTTCCGTCGTGGACCACACGCCCCGACGTCACAAACGCGTCGTGTTCGAAGATAAGCAGCCAGTCTTCGTCCGTGGCCCGCTTGAGGATTCGTCGCTTCGTTTCCAGGGTCCGGAGCGGTTCGACGTCGTATCCCATGATCCACGGCAGGGGAATGTGCGCCGCGGTCGGGATCAGGTCCGCCGGATAGAACGCCCGTGCACCGTCGCTCTCGAGCAGCACGCTCTGGTGATGCGGCACGTGGCCCGGCGTCGGCAGGAGACGGATGCCGGGCCAGACCTCAGTCTCGCCGGAGACGAAATCGAACTGCCCGGCAGCCACCACAGGCTCGAAGTTGTGCGGAAAGTAGCTCGCGGCGGTCCGCTCGTTCGTGTGCGTCGCCCAGTCGTATTCCCCGCGTTGCACTACATAACGTGCGTTCGGAAAGGTCGGCCGGATCGCGCCGCCTCGATCGACCCACGTGTTGCCGCCGGCATGATCGAAATGCAGGTGCGTATCGATCATCAGCGCGATGTCCTCAGGCTTGACGCCGAGGGACCGCAGGCCGTCCTCGAGCCGCGTCCTGTCGGCCTCTCCGGCGTTCTCGACGCCGTAGATATCGTGGAACTTCTGGTTTTCCTTGTTGCCCGCGCCATTATCGACGAGCACCAGACCGCGCTCATGCTCGATCAGCAGGCAGCGCATCCCGAGCTGGATGCGGTTGCGTTCGTCGGCCGGGATGCGGCGCTCCCAGAGCGGTTTCGGCACGACGCCGAACATCGCGCCGCCGTCGAGCTTCTGGCCGCCCGCCTGGATCGCGTGGACCGTCAGGCGTCCCACGACCAGGGTCTGTACCAGCGGACCAGGGGTGGTCACGCCGTCATCTCGCCGTCGGTCCAGCCGGGCATCCCACGGCGCCGGCGCCGCCCCCGCTTTCTCGCCGATGGGCGTCGCGTGAGCATGCGAAGGTCTTCGAGCGTCTCGCACCCCCGGTCCCGCGCCGCGTCGAGCAGGCGCAGCAGAACCTTCGCCGTCGCCAGCGCGTCGCCGCCGGCGCGGTGCCGTGCGTGGTTCTCGATGCCGTAGTAGTACGCCAGCGAGTCGAGCGAGCGGCGGCGGATGTTGGGGACGACAGCGCGCGCCAGCTTGACCGTGCAGAGCTTCTCCCCCGAGACCTCCTGGCCCGCATAACGGGAAAGCTCCGACGAGACGAAGCGCCAGTCGAACGCGGCGTTGTGGGCGACGAAGAGGTGCCCGCGCAACACGTCCGCGATGCGCGGTGCGACGTCGCGGATGGTCGGCGCACTGCGAACCATGTCCCACGTGATTCTCGTCAGGCGGGTCACCGCCGGAGGGATCGGTCGCTGCGGGTTGATCAGCGTCTCGAAGATGGTGCCGATCTGGCCGTTCGCCACGGTGACCGCGCAGAACTCGGTGATGCGGTCCCCACCCCACGGACTTCCGCCGGTGGTCTCCACGTCCACGACGACGTAGGACAGCGCGTCGAGGGCACGACTCCTCGATTCGCGGATCGCGCGCACCGGGATCGGACGCTCGCGAACCAGCGACCACCGCCCCTCACCATCGCGGCGCACGTCAGGCGTTTCCATGAACAGCGCCAGGGCCAGTTGCTCCGCGACCCCCGGTGGAGCGCCCGGCAAACGACAGACGTGCTCGATCAGCGGAACCGCGCCGGCAGGGCCGGCCTCCAGAAAACTTCTTGCCCTCTCGAGCAGTGGAGACTGCGCCTGGTCGATCGAAAGGAACGGACGATCGGCGGTGTCAGCCTGAAGCGGACGAGAATGTCTGCTCTTTTCCGACTGCACTGACTGGCTCGACCGTCGCGTCATGGCGTCAAAACTATACGGCCGCACCGTTTGCGTGCGCATGGCCGTTTGGGGCAATCCATCGTGTCACTGGACCAAACGAGCCGAACCGAATACACTTGTGAATCATTTCACAAGCACAGTCCCGAGTGAAGCGCATCGCCGAAAGCACCGTCAGACGACTCTCCGCGTACCTCCGATTCCTCGAGGAATCGGCCGAGAAGGGCGTCGAGACTATTTCCAGCGATGCGCTCGCCCGGCGTGGCGGAACCACGTCCGCTCAGGTGCGAAAGGACCTCTCGTTCTTCGGCTCCTTCGGCAAGCGCGGGCTTGGATACTCCGTGGAAGAGCTGACCGCCAGCCTGCGTGAAATCCTCGGACTCGGCCGTGAATGGAATGTCATCATCGTCGGGGCCGGGAAGATCGGCATGGCGCTCGGTCAGTACCATGGGTTCGAGCAGCGCGGCTTTCGCGTGACCGCGGTCTACGATACGGATCCCAGGAAGATCGGGACGCGCTGGGGGGCCATCCTCGTGCGCGACATGGCCCACGTGGAACGAGACATCGCCGCGAACACGCCCGACATCGCCGTCCTGGCGGTCCCGGTCAGTGAAGCGCAGGATGCGGCGAATCGCCTGATCAAGGCTGGCGTGAAGGCGATCCTGAATTTCGCGCCGACGCAGCTGCAGACACCGCCCGACGTTTCCGTACGGAGCGTGAACATGGCGATGGAGCTCGAGGGGCTGAGCTTCATCCTGTCCAACCGCGAGAAATGACGCTCGCGGTGGGTAGCTGTCGTCAGGCTCGCGGGCCCGCAACGGTACTTGTCAGGCGGTAGAGTCGAACGAACGCGTCAGGCGCAACCGTTTCCGGACGTGCCGTCGGATCGAGGCCGGTGTCGCTGAGGACTCTTGCCGCGGCGGCGGAATCGGGAATCCAGAGTTCTCGCAGCACCCGGACGAGCTGTTTCCGCCGCATGCCAAATACGGCCTGCACGAACCGGCGGAACCGGGCCACCTCGCCGGCGCCTAACAAGGGCGCGTCCAGCGGTGTCAGCCGAACGATCGCCGACTCCACCTTAGGCCTGGGGTGGAAAGCGCCCGCGCTGACGCGTCCCACCGCCACGACCGACGCCACGACCTGCACGTTGACGCTCAAGGCGCCGTAGTCGCTCGATCCCGGAACCGCCGACAAGCGCTCGGCCACCTCACGCTGGACCAGGAGGACCGCGCGCCGCGGCATGGGCGTTTCGAGGATCCGGAAGATCAGCGGTGTCGTGATGTAGTACGGGAGGTTGCCGGCCAGAAGGTACGAGGGTCCGGCCACCGCGCCCCAGTCGGCCTCGAGCGCATCGCCCTCGACGACCTCGACGACCGCATCGTGTGCATAACGATCCCGCAGGTGCTGCACGAGGTCCCGGTCGATCTCCACGGCGATCAGCCGCCGGCAGCGTGCACGCAGCAGGTCCGTCAGGGCGCCGCGCCCGGGACCGATCTCGACGACGGTGTCGTCAGGCGCAGGCGCCAATGCCTCGACAATGCGCTCCAGGCTCCGCCGGTCGGTCAGGAAGTGCTGGCCGAACCGCTTCCGCGGCCGGGGGAGTCGCTCGCCGGCCACCGGCAGCCGGCGTCAGGAGCGGGTAATGACCATCGTGAGGTCATCGCGCCGCAGCACGTCTCCCGTGTGCTGCTGCAGCCGGGCGAGGACCCGTTCCACGATCACCCTCGGGGGAGACGTCATGTTCTCCCGCACCACTTCCAGCACCGCCTCCTCACCGAACCGCTGGTCGAACCGGTCGCGTGCGTCCGTCATCCCGTCCGTGAAGAGCACCAGCAGCTCCGACCCCGGATCCCACGTGCGCTCCGCCGTCCGCGGGACCGCGGCGCTCATGCCTAACGGGGGCGCACCGGCCGGGAGGCGTTCCACGCACCCGTCCATCGTGACCGCAAAGGCGTGCGGGTGCCCGGCGTTCGCGAACCGCATCCGGCGCCGGAACGGGTCGATGACGGCATAGAACGCCGACACGAACATCTCCGTGCTCTCGAGCTCTTCGGCGATGGTCGCGAGGATGGCGCTCAGCATCTCCTGCGGGTCGGCTGTCGTCTGCGCGTGGATCGACGCCGCGCTCATCACCAGGGCCATGATCAGCGCCGCGCGATACCCGTGACTCGAGACGTCACCGATCATGACGCCCGTCCGGCCGTTGCCGAGCCGGAACAGGTGGTAGAAGTCGCCCCCCACGCTCTCGGCAGGAACGACCGTAGCGGCCACTTCGGCCTCGGGCAGGAAGGTCGACGTCTTGGGCAGGAGCTTCATCTGCAGGTCGTGGGCGAGCTGCATCTCCTGCTGCATCCGCTGCTGACTCAGTGAGGACCGGACCAGGCGATTGATCTGGATCGCCGTGCCGATCTGGGTGGCGATCGCCGACACCAGCTTTTCGTCGCCTGAGGTGAAGGGCGAACCGCTCCGGCGCCCGGAGAGATTCACGACACCCAGCGGGACGCTCGGGTGTCCCGGGTTCGTCCACAGGATCGGTACCGACAGCAGGGACCCCTGGCGGAATGGCTCCGATCCGGGTGTCTCGGGACCCGGCTCGATGATGACCGCCCGCTGTTCGCGGAAGACGCGCGCCGTATCCGAACGCGGATCGTGCACCGACACCGGCTCGGCATCCTTGGGATCGAACCCGATCGCCGTGACCACCTGCAGGGTGTCCGTAACGCGATCGTGCACGAGCAGTGCACCGCGCCCTGCCCCGACGGTGTCGGCGATTTCCTCGAGGATGCGGGCGGCCGCCTCCTCGAGCGACACCGTGCGGCCGAAGATCTCGCTGGTGGTGTAGAGCAGGTTGATCTCCTCGTACCGCTCGGCGAGCTCGAAAGCGGCGTGCTCGACTTCGAGCCGCGCGCGCTGCAGGTTCGCCACCAGGATCGCGAGAAACTCGACCAGGCGCGCGGCGTCGAGATGCGGATTGACGCACGGCCCGACCCCGACCCAGGCCCGCCGCGGACCGGCGATCGCCGCGACATACAGTGCGCCCGACGCCGATTCGACTCTTGCCGGCGGCCCACCGGGGGGCAACAGCTCGACGACCGCCGGCGGCGCGGTGCCAGCCAGCCCCGCCTCGACAATCAGCGGCCCGGTCTCACCATCTCGCGTCCAGACGACCGCGTCACAGCCGGTCGCGTGAATGAACGCCTGGACGAGCCGCTCGAGGTCGGTCACGCGCGATGCAGCGTGAGCCGCACCACGTTTGCTCCGGCCGGCACCTGCTCCACGCGGTCCATGAGGCTGCACATGAGGAACAGGCCGCGACCGTCTTCCCGGAAGCGGTTGCCCTCGCAACCGGGATCGACCAGGCAGGCGTCGAGGTCGAATCCGGACCCTTCATCCTCGACCTCGAGAATGAGCGCGCGGTCGTCGATAGTCGCGCGGATGCGGACGCCTTTCGAGATGTCCTCGAGGTTCCCGCGAAGGATGGCGTTCGACAGCGCTTCCGTGAGCGCGACGGGCACGTTCAGCCGGCACACCTTCGCGGGAAAGGCGTGCTCGACGCACCGGCGCACCACGATTCCCACGATCGGCTCGATGAAGCGGACATCGCTGGGAATGCGCACGTCGATGGGAAAACGGAGATCCCCAGGCCAGCCTTCGGCCGGCGGGGTCATGGCAGGTTCGCTCATCGTGTCTTCACAGGAGAAACGCCCGCCGCCCGGCCCGGGTCACGCCGGACCATCGCTCGCGCGCCACGCCACGAGGAACCAATGCCGCGGGATGCGTCGTCAGGCGATCTGGAACAGCGTATCGAGCTTGGTGAGCTCGAACAGCGTTTTCAGGTCGTCGTTGAGGTTGGACAGGCGCAGGTCGCCGTTCAGCTCGCGAATGCGCTTCGACAGTGAGACGAGCACACCGAGTCCCGAGCTGTCGATGTAACCCGTCTGGCCGAAATCCACCAGGAACTTCCGTTCCCCGCGCTCGAGCTCGTCCAGGACGCGTTGCTTCAGTTCCTGCCGGTTGCCGACGATGAGTTGCCCCTCAACCGCGACGACACAGATGTCGCCGTCTTTCCGGACCGAAAAGCCCATACACACTCCAGCGATCGACGAAATCCCCTGGTTCGACGCCGGTAGCGGACCGGCACCGTCTTCGCCCGAAATCTCGCCATTCGAGCCCCTCGCGCAACAGACAGAATGGGCGTGGTGCAGGCGCCACATCCGCCGTCCGGACGACCGATCAGCGCGTTCCGAACGCCTGTCGCAAGCCCGCCGCCACGGTCGGATGAACCAGGTCATCCAGTCGGCCCCCGAAGCGCGCCACCTCCCGGACGAGCGATGCACTGATGTAGGTCGTGTCGAGGGATGGAACCATGAACACGGTTTCGAGCGTTGGCGCGAGGTGGCGGTTCATGAGCGCCATCTGGTACTCGTACTCGAAGTCACTGACCGCGCGCAGGCCGCGGATGAACAGCGTGGCGCCCGTCTCCCGGGCAAAGTCGACCAGCAGGCCATGAAACTGATGGACTTCGATGCGCGGGTCCTCACCCACCGAAGCGCGCAGGAACTCCACCCGCTTCTCCACCGGAAACAACGGTTGCTTGGCCACGTTGACGGCGACCGCCACCAGGAGTTTGTCCACGAACGACAGGCTGCGGCGGATGAGATCCTCGTGTCCGCGCGTCACGGGGTCGAAGGTGCCGGCGTAGATGGCAGTACGGGACATGGATTCGGGGGCTGGGCCTGGGAATTGACGAGGAAAACTGCTGCGTTGGCTGTCGTGCCGCGAGGGCGGCCGCGACGCACCTGTCGTTAGGTCGACCGGTAGAGCGTCACGGCCGTACTGCCATAGGTGCGCGTCTCGCCACCGTCGGGCATCTCTTCGTGGGTGTCGTGCTCGATGCCGAGGATGCGAGCGAAGGGCACCCGGAGCCAGTGGGCCGCCAGGCGCGGAGCCATGCCCAGGTTGTAGGGCGGGTCCGCGAACGCGAGGTCGAATGCGCCTGCCTCGAGCCGCTGCGCAAAGCGCAACGCTTCGCCGCGGTGGATGCGCATCCGGTCCAGTGCGCCCAGGGCCGCCCCGTTCTCCCGGATGGCCTTGATACTCGCCGGCGCGACGTCGACGAAGTCGGCGCTTTCAGCGCCGCGTGACAGTGCTTCGAGCCCCAGGGCGCCCGAGCCGGCATACAGATCGAGGACCCGGGCCCCTGGCAGGTCCGGCTGAACAATGCTCATCCAGGCTTCACGCGCCCGGTCTCCCGTCGGCCGCACGCGATCGTCGCGTGGCGCCCTGATCGTCCGCCCGCGCCACTGGCCGGCGATGATCCGCACGTCAGCCGCGGATGTCCGCCAGTCGCGCCACCAGGCGCGACGTATCTCTCCAGAGATCCCGCTCCAGCTTGTAGGCGACGTCCACGACCTGTGTGGCGCTCCACTCGGCCGCGCGGTGGGAGACACCCCACCAGACGCCTTCCAGCTCGGTCGTCGCATCGCGCAGCGCGAACTTCAGTCCGTTCTGACCAATCATCCTGGGCGCCGATGCCAGGCGGATCCCGCGCGTCGCGAGCAGCGGCGCCGGATTGCCCATGCCGAACGGCTCGAAGTGCCGCAGCAGCTTCTCGAGCGTGTCGTTCGCTTCGCCGAGGGGAACCTCGAGGTCGACGCGAAGCTCCGGCGTCAGGTCGTCCTTCGTCAAGCGCTCGCGCGCCACCGCGTCGAACCGCTCCTGCAATTCGGGAATGCGCGCCGCGTCCACCGTCAGGCCGGCGGCGGCGCGGTGTCCGCCATACTTCACAAGCAGGTCCGCACACGCTGTGAGGCCGCCGTGGAGATCGAAGGCCGGAATGGAGCGCCCGGAACCCTTCCCGATCCCGCCATCGACGGCCACGAGGACGACCGGGCGATGGAGATCCTCGACGAGCCTGGACGCGACAATACCGATCACGCCGGGATGCCACCCCTCGGCGGCGAGGACGAGCCCCGCGACCGAGTCGAGGTCGTACCCGGCCGCGAGCTTCCGCGCCGCGTCGAGGGTCTCACGATCGATCGCCTGACGAGTCCTGTTGATCTCCTCCAGGTCGCGCGCGATGGCGTTCGCCTCGCTCTCGTCCGCGGTGAGCAGCAGGTCGAGGCCGCGGCGGGCGTCGCCGATGCGGCCCACCGCGTTCAGGCGCGGCGCGAGGATGAAGCCGATGCGTCCGGCCGTGAGCTCGCGCCCCTCGAGACCGGACGCGTTGATGAGCGCGCGCAGCCCGATGTTCCTGGTCTCCCGCATCATCCGGAGACCGTACCGGACCAGGATCCGGTTTTCTCCTCGCAGGGGCGCCACGTCGGCAACCGTGGCCAGCGCCACCAGGTCGAGCATGTTGAGCGCCACGTTAGGCCCGGCGCCGTGCTGCTCCAGCAGGGCCAGCGACAGCTTGAACGCGACGGCCGCCGCGCAGAGGTCCTTGTCGGGATAGTCGCAACCCGACACGCGCGGGTTGAGCACCGCCACACACGCCGGCGGTGGGCGGCTCGGCAGGTGGTGATCGGTGATGATGACGTCGATGCCCAGGCGACAGAGCTCGGCGACCGGTTCGTGCGCCGTGGTACCACAGTCACAGGTGACGAGCAGTGTGGCACCGCCGTCCACGGCCGCCTTGATGCCGGCGGCGCCGAGGTCGTAGCCGTCGTTGATCCGGTGCGGGGCGAAGGGAATGGCCCGCGCGCCGAGATGCCGGAGCGTCCGGACCAGGATCGTCGTCGAGCACATGCCATCCACGTCGTAGTCCCCGTGGACCAGGATCGTCTCGCCGGCTCGCACCGCGGTGCTCAGCCGCTCCACCGCCTCCGCCATGCCACGCATGGCCAGCGGCGGATGCAACTGATCCATCCGCGGTCGCAGGTAATTCCGTGCATCCTCGACGGCGCTCATTCCGCGCGCCACGAGCAGGGTGGAAACGAGTGGCGGAAGGTGCAATGCCTCCGTGAGCCGCTGGGCCAGCGCGACGTCGATGGTTCTCGGACCTGACCAGCGCGCCCGCGGGCGGGTCCAGGGGAGTTTTTCGTCGACGGGTTCTGCGAGATCGCCTGGCGAGACGGCCATGACGGGAACTTAGTCGGTCGCCGTCACGAGGTGGTCACGTGGACTTCAACCAGGCGTCGGACGTCAGGCACAGGGAGCGATGCCACGATCGTGAACCGTCGCTGCCTGACGCCGTCACCGGCTGCCGCGCGGTCAGGTGGCGTACAGCAGCACCCCGCACGCTTCGCAGACCTCGATCACCCCGGTCGTGGCCATCATCGACCGGCGCTGCACCGGCACCGCCGTATCGCAGCAACTGCACGCGCCGTTATCGAGGGCATATAACGCCTGTGAGCGCCGCCGGTTCCTGATCCGGTCGTACTTCTGCAGCACGGCCGCTTCGACCCCCGCGGCGAGGGATTTCCGGGCGCCCGAAGCCGCGGCGTACTCGCCTCCCAGTTCGGCGCGCTCCGCCTCGATCTCGGCGCGGGCATCCGCCTGTGACGCGTCGAGTTCCTCGAGCGACTCCTCCTGTCGCTTGAGGGAGGCATGGCCATCGGCGACTCGCCCAACCAGCGCCTTGAGTTCGTTTTCTTCCTCCATCAGCAGCTTGCGGCCGGCTTCCACCTGCAGCATCGCCGCAGTGGCTTCGCGCATCCGCTTCACCGCGTCGAGGTTCGCCACATTGCGTTCATGGCGCTGGCGGTGATCGGAGATCCGCCCCTCGAGTTCCCGCTGCCGGCGCTCATCGGCCTCCACACCGGCCCGAGTCTCCTCGATCGAGCGCACCGCGCGCTGCCGGATCGTGTCGAGCTCCGCCAGTCGTGGCTCGAGCGCGTCCAGGCGGGCACGCAGGGCGTCGACGACATCGTCCTGCGTCTGCAGGGCAAGTAGTGCCTCAAGCAGCTTGGTCACTCAACCTCCGGAAGGTCACGGTCATCGGGTCACACCGGCGTTATGCTCTCGCTGAGCCGCCGGATTTCCTCGGCATTCGCCTGCTTTTCAGCAATCAACCGGTCTGTTTCAGCCGGAGTCGCCGCCATCAGGTCACGCTGGAGGCGGGCGTTCAGCTCCTTGCGTCTCCTCAGTTCCAACCTGGCCAGGCAGTCGGTCAAGGTCTTCTCGACATCGATGATTGCGCCCTGCTCTTCCAGGAGCGTCTCCAGCGCGAACGCCGCCGGAGCGGAGAGTCCGGCAGCGACGTCTCCGATGACGGCGTCGGGGCTCACGGTCGCGAGCCTCTCGAAGATCTCCCGGTAACGCCCATCGCGAAACTCCCCCGGACCAATTCGCTCGAGAATCCGCTCCACGAGCGCCCGCGACGTGATCATGACGCGGACGAGTTCGCGCTCGGCGGCCGCTCCGGGGAGCGACTTGCCGCTCGACTCCGGAGCGGCCTCCCGGGGGGCTCCGCGATCCCGTTCCCGCCTTCTCGCCGTCGGCACCGGGGACGGCCGCTCCCCGCGCTCCGGCGCGTCAGCCTCTGCGGTCAGCACCTGCCGATCCACTCCGGTCGCCTCACTCACCCGGCCGAGGTACATGTCCCGCGTCACGGGGTCGATCGTGGCGCGGATCGTCGGGAGCAGGTGGTCGATCGCTCGTCGGCGTCGGTGCAGGTCAGCAAACCAGCCGCCTCGCTCCAGCAGCTGGATCTTCCGCTCGATCACGTCGACAGCCGCCGACAGCGCGCGCTCGACGCCCTCGTGGCCGGCCTTCCTGGCGAACGTATCGGGATCTTCCCCGGACGGCAGCGTGACCACCCGGACCGAGGCGCCGTTACGCAGCAGCTCGTCCGCGGCGCGGAAGGTCGCCTTCAACCCCGCCTTGTCGCTGTCATATACGAGGAAGGCGTTCTTCGAGTGCCGCGCGATGAGTGCGGCCTGTTCAGGCGTCAGCGCCGTGCCCAGCGGGGCGATCACTTCCTCCACGCCGGTCACCACCAGCCTGACGAGATCGAAGTATCCCTCCACGAGGAGCACGCGATCGGACTTGCGGATCGCGTTGCGTGCCCAGTTGAGCCCGTACAGCATGCGGCCCTTCGAGAACGCGATCGTCTCCGGCGAGTTCAGGTACTTGGGCTCTCCGGGGCCGATGACGCGGCCGCCGAAGCCGGCGACGCGCCCCGACGTGTCGTAGATGGGGAACATCAACCTGGCGCGAAAACGCGGCCGCAGGGCATCCGACTCCTCGCGCTTTACCAGCAGCCCCGCCTCGAGCTGGCGCTGGTCGTCGAACCCGAGGGTCGCCAGGTGTGCCCTGAGGGCGCTGTCACGGGGCGCGTAGCCGAGCCCGAAACGATCGGCGATGTCGATACTCACGTCGCGCTGCGCCAGGTACTCGCGCGCGACGCCGCTGCCGGGGTCCTCACGCAACACACGACGGAACCAGTCTTCGGCGGCGGCGTTGACCTCCCAGAGAGCCTCGCGCGGATCGGGGCCTTCACGACGCGTCGAGACCTCGTGAATCACCACGCCGGAGCGCTCGGCGACGAGCCTGACGGCCGAGGGCCAGTCCATCCCGTAGCGCTTGCGCAGATAGGTGAACACGTCGCCGCTCTCGCCGCACTTGAAGCAGTGGTAGATCCGCCGGCGCGGATCGACGGAGAAGTTCGGGTTCTTCCCCTGGTGAAACGGACAGGGTCCGCGGAACGCGCTCCCGGCGCGCTTGAGCGCCACCGTTTCCCCGATGATCGCGACGATGTCCGCCGCTTCGCGCACGCGCTCGACGTCCTCGTCAGGAATCACAGCTCCACCACCGTCACGCCGGTCCCACCCTCGTTGAACGCACCGGGACGGAAGCTGCGGACCCGCGTGTCCTTCCGCAGCATTTCCGCGACGCGCTGCCGCAACGCACCGGTGCCCTTCCCGTGAATCACCCGCAGCGACTTGAGGTCGGCGCGGATCGCGGCGTCCACGGCCTGGAGGACCAGGTCGTCCACGTCGCCGGCGCGTACGCCGCGCACGTCGATCTCGGTGGCGACGTCGAAGTCGGGGGCATCGACCTGGATCGCCGTCGCGGTCGGCACAGCCTGCACCGGCGCCACGCTGACGGCGGTCGCCGGAAACGTCATCTTCACCGCGCCTAACGCGACGAGCAGGTTCCCGTCGCGCCGCTCGATCACCCGGCCCGTCTTGCCGCCCATCGGGTGCACGACCACCAGCATGCCCGGCTCCGGTTCGGCCGGAACGCCCGTCCCGGTGTCGGGAAGGACGGGGCGGTCGAGCTCCTGCAATCTTGCCCGATGGACCTCGGCGAGTTGCTCCACGTGCTGGCGGGCCTCGCGGGCGGCGTCCTCCGCCTGGTCCGCGGCGGATTGCCGGAGCTCGCGGATTGTCCGCTCTACCTCATGGCGCGATTCCAGCAGGTACCGCCTCGCCTCCTGGCGCGACTCCCGCTCGAAAGCCAGCTCGCGTTCCCGCAACCGTGCCTCGCGCTCGGCCAGCCGGTGGGCCGTCTCACGGGCGCCCTCCAGCGACTCCGCCGCCGCTTCCTCCAGCCTGGCGAGCTGCGTTTCACGCGCCTCCAGCGTAGCCAGCAATGCATTGATGTCGCGCTCGACCTTCGGGACGCGCTCCTCGGCATTGCCCAGCACCTCGTCGGGCAGCCCCAGCCGACGGGCGATGCTCAGTCCGTAGGAGCGGCCGGGAATTCCCTTGATGAGCAGGTAGGTCGGGGCCAATCGCTCGGCATCGAACTGGAGCGACGCGTTGACCACGCCGGGCACCTCGCTGGCGAGTTCCTTCAGCGCGCCGAGGTGGGTGGTCGCGACGGACATGGCGCCGCGCCGGGTCAGCGTCTCGAGCACAGCGCCACCTAACGCGGCTCCCTCGGTCGGATCGGTGCCCGAGCCCAGCTCGTCGAGCAGGACCAGGGAACGGGACGTGGCCCGCTTCAGGATTTCGGCGATGTTCCGCAGGTGCGCGCTGAAGGTGGACAAACTCGCCGCAATGGATTGCTCGTCTCCGACGTCGGCAAACACATCGTCATAGATGACGAGCGCACTCTCTGCGGCCATCGGCACGGGGATGCCGGACTGCGCCATCGCCGACAGCAGGCCGATGGTCTTGAGCAGCACCGTCTTTCCGCCGGTGTTGGGGCCCGACACCAGGAGCGTCCGCTCACCCGGCTCCATCGTCAGGCTGAAGGGCACAACCGCGATCCCCTGCGCCTGCAGCAGGGGGTGGCGGGCATCGTTGAGCGCGATGGCGTCGCCCGCCACACGCCAGGTGACGGGCATGCAGGAGAAATCGATCGCGAAGCGCGCGCGGGCGAACAGGCTGTCCAGCGACGCCAGGGCGTCGAGCGCGGCGTCGAGCGCCGCCGCGAGTGGGCGCAACCGTTCGCTCAGTTCCGCCAGAATGCGATCCACTTCGCGTACTTCGTCTGCCTCCAGCTCCCGGATGCGGTTGCACGCCTCGATCGCGGCTGGCGGCTCGACGAACAGGGTCGCGCCACTGTGCGAGGAGTCGTGCACCAACCCGCCCACCGCCCCGCGCCCTTCGCGACGCACGGGGATGACGTAACGCCCGTTGCGCACCGTGACCGACATGTCGGGCACGCGCTGGTGCGCCTCCAGCCGGTTCATCACCTTCTCGAGCAGCGCCACCAGCTGGCCCTCGGAATCGCGCAACTCCCGCCGCAACCGCCGCAGGGTCGGGGACGCGCTGTCGAGGATCGATCCATCGTCGCCGATGACCCTGGCCACGGCCTGTTCGGCCGACTGGTCCACCACGAGCTGGTCGCGATACGGTCGGAGCAACGCGGCGGAGACGGCCGGCGTCTCCGCGTGATCGAGCGCCGCCTTCGTCAGGCGCGAGGAGGTCAGCAGCGTACCGATGGCGGCCAGCTCGGCAACCGGCAGGGTGGCCCCTTCGACGGCCAGGCGGGTCAGCCCGTCGCCGATGCCGGGAATCCGTTCGCTGCGCCACCCGCCCTCGGATTCCACGAGACTCCGCATCGCCGTCACCCGCGCGTGTTCGAGCTCGAGCCATTCCCGTTCGTGTCGAGGCTCGAGAGCCCGCACCTTGTCCGCGCCGGCTGCCGTGCCGGCCCGCTCGGCGACGAGCTCGCAAGCTCGATTGAACTCCAGCACCGCGAGCGCGTGGCTATTCATCGCGCGGGCGCTCCGCACGGCATAACGAGTGGACTGCGCACCGGCAGCATCACCAGCGAACCGGACACGGTCACCCGGGCGGCCAGGTCATGTTGCGGCCGCCGAGCACGTGCACGTGGAGGTGAAACACCGTCTGGCCGGAACCGGCGTTGGTGTTGATCACCGTGCGGTAGCCCGAGCGCGCGACGTTCTCGTTCCGGGCAACGTCAGCGGCGGCGAGCATGAGGCGCCCGATCAACAACGGATCGGTGACGTCGTCGAGGGTCGACAGGTGCTGGCGCGGCACCACCAGGATGTGGGTGGGCGCCTGGGGACCGATGTCGCGAAACGCGACGCAATGCTCGTCCTCGGCGACAATAGTGGCCGGTATTTCGTGCCGGATGATCCTGCAGAAAAGACAATCAGCCGACATGGCCCGCTCCGTGATGGTGGTGCAACAATCCCCGGGCGATTGCCACGCCCGCCGCTCCGGCGGTCTCGAATCTGAGAATGCCGGGGCCTAACGAGACAGCGATGAAGCTGGCGGCCTGCAGTTCCGCTTTTTCCGTTTCCTCGAGCCCCCCTTCCGGCCCGAGCGCGAGGGTCACCGGTGCCTGCAACGCCACGCCGAAGACTGGCGGGCCCGCCGGGCCGAGGACAAGCAGCGAGCCACCGGGCGGAACCGCGGCCAGGGCCCGCGACAGTGGCGCATC
>DAIUET010000040.1:0-9707 GCA_036845045.1 Gemmatimonadaceae bacterium
GGTGCTGGGGTACCGGGCGTGAGGCGCGGCGATGCACAGCCGGCTGGCCGCCGAGGGAAAGCCGGGGGCGACGATGCGCTCGGGTGGGCCGTACGACGGCTGGTGGAACGGCGGTATCCGTAATACTGCCTCGTTCCACAACGTGATCGCACTGCTGACCGAGATGATCGGCAACCCGACGCCGCAACGGATACCGCTGGTGATGAACCGGCAGCTGCCGTCGGCAGACCTGGCATATCCCATCGCGCCGCAGGTGTGGCATTTCCGCCAGAGCGTCGATTATTCGATCTCGCTCAACCGCGCGGTGCTGAATTACGCGGCCGGCATGCGCGAGGAGTTGTTGTACAACATCTATGCGGCCGGGAAGCGGTCGATCGCGCGTGGCAGCACCGACACGTGGACGACGAATCCCAAGCGGGTGGCGCAGGTGGCGGCGCGGTTCGGTGGAGCCGGCGGTCGCGGGGGTCGTGGCGGCGGCGCCGTATCCAATGAAGAGGCAGCGTGGGCCGAGCTGCACAAGCCCGAGTTGCGGGACCCGCGCGGCTATATCATCCCGTCCGACCAGCCGGACTTTCCAACGGCAACGAAGTTCATCAATGCGCTGCGGGAGGTGAACATCGCCGTGCACCGCGCGACGGCGGACTTTGCGGTCGCCGGCAAGAATTATCCGGCCGGCTCATACGTGGTGATGACGGCACAGGCGTTCCGCCCGCACGTGATTGACATGTTCGAGCCGCAGGTTCATCCGGATGTCTTCCCCATTCCCGGTGGCCCTCCGACTCCGCCATATGACAACGCCGGCTGGACGCTGGCGCTGCAGATGGGCGTGAAGTTCGACCGGATCCTCGATGGATTCACAGGACCATTCGAGCCGGTGACGGACTGGAACGCGAGGCCGATGGCCGGGCGCATAACGAATGCGAACGGCGCCGCCGGCTTCGTCACCAGCCGGCGCGCGAACGATTCGTTCGTCGCCATGAACCGCCTGATGAAGGCAGGCGAGGAGGTATACGCGCTGCGGTCGCCGGTGTCGGTTGCCGGTACGACACAACCGGCGGGGACGTGGTTCGTGCGCTCGAAAGGGTCAACTCGGCGCCAGCTCGATTCGATCGCGACGCAACTCGGTGTGAGTTTTGCCGGAGTGACCGCCCGCCCGTCGGCCGCTGTTCGCGTGCGCCCGGCGCGCATCGGCATCTGGGACCAGTATGGCGGCTCCATGGACGCAGGCTGGTTGCGCTGGATCCTCGAACAATACGAGTTCCCGTTCCAGCGCGTCTTCCCGCAGGAGCTGGACGCGGGGAACCTGAACGCGAAGTTCGACGTGCTGGTGTTCGTGGGCGGTGGGATTCCCGGTGCCGGTGCCGGCGGCGGGCGCGGAGGCGGCCAGCCGGCGCCTGACGATGTGCCGGCCGAGTATCGCCCGCACCTGGGTCGCGTCACGCACGAGACGACGCTGCCGCAACTGCGCACGTTCATGGAAAACGGCGGTACGGTGGTGGCGATCGGCTCTTCGTCGCCTAACCTGGCCGCGTTCCTCAAGCTGCCGGTGGAGGATCACCTGGTGGAGAACGGGCAGCCGTTGCCGCAGTCGAAGTTCTACACTCCCGGGTCGGTACTGGCAACGCGCTTTGATACGTCGAGCCCGATCGCGCTGGGCATGGACGACTTGACCAATGTGTTCTTCGACGACAGTCCGGTATTCCGGTTAGGCGCGGGGGCTGAAGCGGCAGGCGTGAAACGCATAGGATGGTTTGACACGAAGACGCCGCTCCGGAGCGGGTGGAGCTGGGGAGAGAGCTATCTCGAGAACGGCGTGGTGGCGTTCGAGGCGCCGGTTGGCAAGGGACGCGCGCTGTTCTTCGGTCCGGAGATCCTCAAGCGCGCACAACCGCATGGCACGTTCAAGCTGTTATTCAATTCGCTTGTCAGGTCTGCAGTTCCCCAATGACTTCGTTTGATTCGATTACCCGGGCAACTTCCACTGCCGGAACTGAAAGTCGTCGCGGATGCAGCGAATTGCCGCTGATGCATCCGTGACCGAACGCGGAGAAGTTCTTCGCGCTGATCCACCTGATCCGCGGTAACTCGGTACTCCGGCAGTCTGCCGTAGTCCGCGTGATCGCCATCTCATTCCGGCGGTAATCGAACGTCAGATGGAGGTGGACAACCGGCTTTCTTCCCGTTCCCAAGTCTTTCCTGGTGACTCCGATCCTCAACGTTTTCGGCGACTTCGACGTATTCGAGGCAGACCGCCGAACCTGTTCATACGAATGAATTTCCTCTCGCGGCAGGGACTTCAGTTCCTGTCGCTTCTTTTGGCCGGTACGCCTCTCCTGGCGCAGTCGAACTCGGGGCCAGCACCCGAGATCGTCACGACTGCGGGAACCCACACTGTGCCGTCCACGACGGCTCGTTCCGTTGTCAGCCCGATCACGATCGACGGCCGCCTCACGGAGACCGACTGGCTGGCGGCTCCCATCGCGACCGGGTTCATCCAACGCCAGCCTGACGAGGGCCGCCCGGCCCAGTACCAGACCGAGGTACGCGTCCTCTTCGACAGCGACGCGATGTACATCGGCGCGCGCATGTACGAGCCCGATCCCCGTTCCATCGCCCGGCAGATGACGCGCCGGGATGAGGAGGGTCAGTTCGACTATTTCGCGGTGGAAGTAGATCCGGACCTCGACCGGCGCACCGCCTACCGGTTTCGCGTGAGCGCCTCGAACGTCCAGCGCGACGAGTACCTGTTCGACGACAACGAGCGCGACGCCGCCTGGGAAGCCGTCTGGGAGTCGGCGGTCTCGATGGACTCGGCCAGCTGGGTGGCCGAGTTGCGAATCCCGCTGTCGCAGCTTCGGTATCGCCCGTCCCCGGAGGGCCAGGAGTGGGGCGTGAACTTCTTCCGGCGGCGACTGGCATCAAACGAGGAATCGCATTTCTCGCTCATATCGCAGTTGCAGCGCGGACACGTGAGCCAGTTCGGCCGTCTGGAGAATGTGCGGATTGCGCAGGCGGCGCGGCGCATCGAAGTGCGCCCATACGTGCTTTCGAGCGCCTTCACCGGTCCGTCGGAAGCGGGCAATCCCTTCAACGATGGAAGCGAACTGAGCGCACGCGCCGGCCTGGATCTGCGTTATGGCCTCGGCGGCCAGTTCACACTGGACGCCACGGTCAATCCCGATTTCGGCCAGGTCGAGAGCGACCCGGCAGTCATCAACCTCAGTGCGTTCGAGACGTTCCAGGACGAACGTCGACCCTTCTTCGTCCAGGACGCGAAGATCTTCGACTTCACGCTGTCCGGCGGCCGTAACCGCATCTTCTACAGCCGGAGGATCGGCCGCAATCCCCATGGTTCGGCGCCGTCGGGAGCTGCCTTCAGCGACATTCCGGACGCCGCGACCATCCTCGGCGCCGCGAAGCTGACGGGCCGCACGAATCGCGGGCTGTCGGTCGGGGTCCTGGCTTCCATCACCCGCGCCGAGCGCGGAGTTGCCCTGGACGAAACGAGCGGAACGACGCGCTTCATGGTCGAGCCTCGCACGAGCTTCGGCGTGGCGCGCCTGCGGCAGGACTTCAACGACGGCGCGTCGACGTTTGGCCTGATCGGGTCAGTGCTGCAGCGCGACCTGCCGGCCGATGGCCTGTTCGACAACCTCCCCCGCACCGCGTTAGGCGGGGGCGTGGACTGGGAGCACCAGTGGGCGGACCGCTCCTGGGCGTTCTTCGGGTACGTGGCCGGCAGTCACGTCCGCGGCGATTCCCTGGCGATGATCCGCATCCAGCGCTCCAGCGTGCACTATTTCCAGCGCCCGGATTCGCCGCGGCTGGGCGTGGATTCCAGCGCCACGTCGATGGGCGGCTTCGACTGGCGGATGACCCTGGAGAAGCGGCGCGGCGACCACTGGACGGGGTCGGTCTGGGCGGCGCAGGTGTCCCCGGGCTTCGAGATCAACGACCTGGGTTTCAGCTCCCGACAGGAAGTGCTGGATGGCGGCGTTCGCGTGTCGTACCGCGAGATTCGGCCCGGCAGGATCTTCCGGAGCTACAACCTGAGCGCTTCGACGTTTCACAACTACAGCCACGACGTGCTCGAGAACCCGGCCTCGTCGCGCGCCTGGGCGCTGGCGCACACGTCCGGATCGTTCTCGCTCAACGCGAACGCGCAGCTCCTGAACTACTGGCGGCTCGAAGGGAATGTCTCCGTCGATCCGGAGCGCATGGACCGGTCGGCAACGCGCGGCGGGCCGTTGATGCTCAATCCGGCGGGATTCAATGCGCGCCTGAGCCTCGATTCAGACTCGCGGCGCCGGATCACCATCGGCCCTAACGTGTCGATCGAGCGGGGCTCGATGGACTCCGAGACGCGCCTCTCGACCAGCCTGGACATCGGCATCCGGCCGTCGTCGTGGCTGGACCTGCGCATTTCGCCGAACTGGTCGCGCAGCAGGACCGGCGCGCAGTATGTGGGTTCGACGAGCGTCCTGCCCTTCGGAGCGACGTATGGCCGGCGATACGTGTTCGGCGAGCTGGAACGCCGTGAGTTGTCGTTCCAGACGCGGATGAATGCCGCCTTCAGCCCGACGTTGAGCTTCCAGTTGTTCGTGCAGCCGCTGCTCTCGTCAGGCGATTATACGGCCTACAAGCAGTTTCTGTCGCCGGGTACATACTCGTTCGAACCCTTTACGGAGGGCACGCACGTAGCCAGCGGCGACATCGACGGCTGCGCGGGGGGCCGCACCTGCGTCGATCCGGACAACCGCCGTTTCATCGACTTCGACGATGATGGCGCCGCCGATTACTCGTTCAGTGACCGTGACTTCAATGTGCGCTCGCTGCGCGGCAATGCGGTGCTGCGGTGGGAATACCGACCGGGGTCGACGCTCTATCTCGTCTGGCAGCGGCGTCAGGCCCACGAGGCCCTGGTGGGAGACTTCCGGTTCCGCCGGGACATGGACGCACTGCTCCGGGCGCCGTCGGAGAACATCTTCATGGTCAAGCTGCGGTACTGGCTGGGCCTTTGAGAGCCTGACGACGGAGTGGGCCGACCGCACGGCCCTCGCTGGACGTCAGACCGAGCTTCCCTATTTGCGTACGACTTTCGCGTCCTCGACGAGCACCGCGTATACGTAGCCGGCACCGACGTCCCTGTTCGTGCGCACAGTACCGGTGATCGTGACCGTGTCGCCGGCTTTCGCCTCGTCCAGGGTCGTAACCGTTATGTCGAACGTCCCCTCACCAGCGTCGCCGGTGCCGTCCTGCAGGTGAACCCAGTTCCTCCCCATCACTCCTGCATTCACCTTCACGACAAGGCCGCGGATCGTGACGGTCTTCCCGTTGAGGCTCGCCTTCTGCGCCCACGTTTCGGCCACGGTCCGGGCGTCAGCACCGGAGGCCTTCGCCACCGCGCCGACGTTGATACGCTCTGCTGGTGGCGCCGCGCCGGCGTGCGGATTGGCGGGCGGAGCACCTGGAGTCGCGGCAACACCCGCTGGAGCCAGCGTCCCGAAGTACACCTCGGGGAACGTGCGGTTGAGCGAGGTGGACGCGAACCCCTTCATCAGCATCGGGTTCTCCACCGTGACTTCGTCACCCGGCTTCACCGAACCACCGTCCACGGCGGCCCAGACCTCGCCCCTGGACGTCTCGAGTCGCAGGTAGAGATAGGGAGGTGCCGGCAGTGCTTCACGCACCGTGCCGGTCAGCGCACCCTCGATCGTGACCTGTTGCGCGTCGAGGGACACGTTGCCGGATTCGGGGATTCTCTGGTCACAACCCGCGAAGGTTGCCGCAACGACGAACAAGAACAGAGCGCGACGCACGCTGAGATCTCCTCGAGGAAAAGGCCGCATTTCACCTGCACCAATATGACCTGCGGGCCACTCCGTCCCGTGGGAGAAATCCGAAGGCGCGGGTAAGGGTCCACCGGTCGAGGCTGTAAGGGAGAAGCCGATCGCCTACTGCGATGCGGGGCGCAGGACCTCATCGCTCAGGTCGGCGAGCCGCGTCACTCCCGTGAGCGCGAGCGTCACGGTCAGTTCCCGCTGCAAAGATGCCAGCATGTTTCGCACCCCGGCCTCACCGCGTGCGGCGAGCGCGAAAACCCAGGCCCGGCCGATCATGACCGAGCGGGCGCCCAGCGCCAGGGCCTTCGCCACGTCCTGACCGGTGTGCACGCCGCCATCCATCAGGACCTCCAGGCGATCTCCCACCGCATCGGCGATCATGGGCAGCGCCGAGATCGAGGAAGGTGCCGAGTCGAGCTGCCGCCCGCCGTGATTGGAGACGACGATCCCCTGGGCGCCGGCGTCGGCGGCGAAGCGGGCGTCCCCGGGTTCGAGGATGCCCTTGATGATGAGCGTGCCCGGCCACTCGCGCCTCAGCCACTCGATGTCCTTCCAGGTCACCGAGGGATCGAACTGCGAGTCGATCCACGAGCGGAACTGCTGCACGTTCTTCGCGCTGGCCACATACGAGGCCAGGTTGCCGAAAACGAGGGGCCTGCCGCCTAACGCCACATCGACCAGCCAGCGGGGGTGGGCGGCGAA
Organism: Gemmatimonadaceae bacterium; assembly: GCA_036845045.1. GTDB lineage: Bacteria > Gemmatimonadota > Gemmatimonadetes > Gemmatimonadales > Gemmatimonadaceae > JABWBJ01. Next base: position 6,546 of record DAIUET010000040.1, read on the forward strand.
GTTCAGCGCGCTCCGCACCGAGGCCCAGCCGGACAGCCCGCCCATGCCGTTGCGCGTGTCCCGGTAGCGCGACCCGACGACGGCCAGGTCGACGGTGAAGACCAGTGTGTCGACGCCGGCCTGGCGGGCCCGCTGCAGCAGTTCGCGGACGTACCCCCGGTCGCGCATCATGTAGAGCTGGAACCAGAACGGCCCCTTTGTCGCGGCGCGCACCTCCTCCAGCGAGCACAGTCCGACGGTCGAGAGACAGAAGGGCAACCCCATCGCTTCGGCCGCCCGCGCCGCCTGCACTTCGCCGCGCCGGCGCATGAGCCCCGCCAGTCCGACGGGAGCGAGGACGACCGGCATCGACGCACGCTGACCGGCGATGGTGGTTTCGGTCGCCACGCTCGACACGTCGCGCAGTACGCGCTGCCGGAGATGGAACCGCGCAAAATCGTCGCGGTTGGCGGCCAGTGTCCGTTCATCGACCGCGCCCCCATCGATGTAGTCGAACAGTTGTCGTGGCAGGCGCGCTTCCGCGATACGCCGGTAATCCGAGACTGTGGCCGGAACGAGCCGCAAGGTGCCCATCTCGTCAGGGGTTGGGGATCGTTTCAGGCTTCATCTGTCCGCGGACGTTGCTCCAGTTCCTCACGAAGTGCCTCGAGCTCGGCGATGACCTCGAGATCCTTCGGCCTGCCGGCCGCCCGCTTCACCTGGATCAACCACGGAAGGTCGAGCAGCAGCGTCTCGCGGCCGAAGATTATCACGGTGAGAGAATGGGGTTTCAGGTCCTCGAAGCGTCCGCCGCCAGCAATCTCGCCCAGAAGGTCGATGTCACCCACCGTGGTGGTGAGCGTGAAGTTGAGCCCAGCCTGGAGCGTGGCAACGGACCACTCGAACGGGAGACCGCGAGGGGCACCCCGGAGGTAAGGCTTGAACGGCGCGAGCGCCCTGACGAGTCGGTCCAGGTTCTCCGGATTCCGCGCGTAGGAAACGTCCACGTCCTGCGTGATACGAGCCGACCCGTGGGCGCGGGCCGCCACACCGCCCACCAGGATGAATGAGACTCCCCCGTCCGACAGCGCGCCCAGGAGACGCTGGATCCCCGACGCGGCACGTTTCATCTGTTCCGCTTGCGCCGCGTTCGTACGGAGCGCTCCAGTTCACGGCCGAACTCCTGCAGCTCGGCCAGCGATAGAAGACGCTCGTCGATGCTCTTGTTGAGGTTCTCGCGGAGCAGCGTGCGATCGACGTCGTGCTTGTACGCCTCGACCAGTGGATCGGACGCGGCCCGGGGTGCGAGTTCCAGCCGCAGGTCGAAGCCGGCGGCACCCACCAGCCGCTCCAGTGTTGCCAGGGTCGGGCTCGAGTGGCCGCGCTCCAGGCGGGCGACGGCCGACTGCGACGTCCCCGCGCGCCGCGCGAGATCGCCCTGGGAGAGGCCGGCCCGACGTCGGGCTTCTCTAAGCAGGTGCTGAGGCTGCATAGCTGATAGAATATATCGATATCGTATAAGATATTAAGGGCGGGCATCGTTGTCGAGAGATACCAGCTGCGATATGCTGGGTTGACAGGGCTGTGAGGTGCTCATATTGACCGCCATGGCCCGGCGCGACAGAAGAGGTTTGGCGAAGTTGCCCGGGCAGCCGAGACGCTGGAGAAATCTGGGCGCTGTCGTCGCCCGGTGGGCGACAGCGCTGCTGGTGTTGCCAGCGGCACCCACTCCAGCGCACGGACAGTACCGGACGTGCGGCACCAGGAGCACAGAGCCCTGCGCAGCACCGAACAGTCTGCGGTTCACCGCGATCAGCGCTGGGAAGTCGCACAGCTGCGCCCTGACGCGTGAAGGTGTGGCATGGTGCTGGGGAGACGGCGGCAATGGCGCGCTGGGTGACGGGACGCGCCTCGTCGAGCGCTGGCCCCAATTGGTGAAGACGCCGCAACGATTCGTGGAGATTGACGCAGGGGGCGAGTTCACCTGCGCGCGCACAGAGTCAGGCGCCATCTACTGCTGGGGAAACGAACGGGTGGTTCCGGGATGGCCGGAGGTGGCCACGACACCGGTTCTCGTGCGGACGGACGTACGGGCCGCGGGGCTCACGACGGGAAGACGCCACGCGTGCGTTCTCGACGAGGAAGGCCGAGCGTCGTGCTGGGGCTTCAATGTCGACGGCGAGACGGGGACCGGCGTGGCCGGAATTCAGGCCGCGATGATACCGAGGCCGCAAACGGTCGTCGGCGATCACCGGTTTCGAGCGCTGTCCGCTGGCTTCGGCTTTACGTGCGGGATTTCACTCGATGGTGCGGTCCACTGTTGGGGCTCGAATGTGGATGGAGCGATCGGTGAGGGAGCGGGAGAGCGCTGCGCTGATGTGGCCTCGGTCGGGTGTTCCACGTCGCCCGTTCGCATCAACTCACCGCATCGGTTCACCAGTGTTGCCGCCGGAACGGCGCATGTGTGCGCACTGACCACGGAGGGGGCCGTGCTGTGCTGGGGTTCCAATGCGGTGGGACAGCTCGGGTTCTTCAACAAGCGCACAATGCGAGTCGATTCGCCGCGGCTCGTGGAGTTCGGCCAGGACGTGCGGGTGACTTCGATCCACAGCGGCGGGATCCAGAGTTGCGCGCTGACGGCTCGGCAAGAGGTGTATTGCTGGGGCGCCGATCCGTGGACGTTCCCCGATCCAGCCTTTTACGCGGATCAGCTGGCGCCGCGCCAGCCAGCCGGAAGAAGGGCATTCACCGCCGTGAGCGCGGGCCAACAACACGTCTGCGCCCTCGACACTGCCGGAATCGCGAGGTGCTGGGGCGACACGGTTCGAGGGGCGTTCGGTATCCGGTAGTCTGTTAAAGCCGCCGCTGGCCAGAAACTGCGTACTTCCCCCACCGACCAGCGACGGCGAACAACAGATCTGAGAGGGGAGATGGGAGATTCAGATACCCGCCTAACGCGACGTTCCCGGCTCCCCCGCAACCGGCCCACAATGGCGAAGACGGGCTACGGCGTCCAATCGGGAGGGTTCTGCCGACCGCCGGCGGGGGCAGGGCGCGGACGCCTGTCGGGGTGACACAAACTGAGAGGTCGGAGGTCAGAGGTCAGAGGTCAGAGATGACACGGGTCAGCCTCTGAGCTCTGACCTCTGACCTCTGACCTGAAGTTCCCAGGCAACCCGCGGC